>JBEKRJ010000305.1:0-6102 GCA_049518835.1 Solirubrobacteraceae bacterium | reverse complement strand
GAACTCGACGAGCTGACCCACCGGACCGCGACGCTCACCGGCCGCCGCGAGCGGCTCGCACAAGAGAAGGACGCGCTCACCAAGCGCAGCGCCGAGCTTGCCACCGAGAACCGGCTGCGCCGCGGCCTCGCTGGCTTCGCCGAGCGCGTCGCGGCATCGCTCGACGAGCTCAACTTCGAAGGCCGCCAGCGGTTACTGCGACTCGTCGTCGAGAAAGTGCGCGTCACCGGCTGGCGGGTCGAGATCCACCTCACGATCCCCCTCCCCGACCAACGACCACCCCACGAGCACTGACCGAACGACGACCCGCCGGACAACGACCCTAACAAGCCCGGACCGGAGCCGGCCGAGCAACTGTCAAGCGATATGCGCCTGCGTTCCCTTCGCGGACAGCGGCACCGAGAGCTGGCGCTTCCGGCACGGACTCGACCGCCAGCAGAAGCACTGCATTCAGGCATGGCCACCCGCCCCGCAGGGGCGGCATGCCTTCCGCCGGGGCATCCGCCATCATCACCATCAACACCAACAGACGCGGAGTGGAGCCACTTCAAGCGTCCGCGGTGGGGCCAGTGCGAGCCATCGTTCCCACTTGGGCTGGGTCGTCGCAGCGGAGCGCCGACGGATGCCGAGAAAGCGCGACCGAGACTGTCCCGGCCGCTGGCAAGTCCCACCCAGGAGCGGACCGGAAAGAATGAAAGAAAGCAGCAAGTTCGCGGGCTAGTAGTGCTCCGTGTTGTTGAGGGAGTTCGCTCGGGGCTGTTCGAATTCTGGTTTCCGCACGCCGTCTTCGAGCGTTCGAGCAGGATCGCGATGGAGACCTGGCTGGTCTGTCTGAGCGCAAGCTTGCCCGAGCGCTCCGAACGGCTGGTCGAGTTCAGCGGCGAGCTGTTCGCGTCGATGAAGCGCCGGCCCAGCGGCGCTGAGCCGGGTGGTGCCCGCGAGGGCTGGTCTTGGCTCGTAAGCGCCGGTTGATCGGACCCGATCGCGGCGGGGCTGGCGGATCGAGCGCGTCTGAGGAGTCCAGAAGCGCCGGCCGGTCGCCAAACGTGACATGCCGGCAAAGTCGCGCCCGGGCACGTCACGTTGTGTGCCGCAGACGACCACAACGTGACACCTGAGACGGTCAGATCACCGGCTGTAACGTTGTCCCAGCCTCGACGCGCGCGTCGGCGTCGCGACCGGCACGTGAGCCGGCGCCAAGCACGCGCGCCGCCCTCCGGCCGCGGCCGCGCTGCCAGGCCAGATGGCTCGTTTCCCGCCGCGCGGGCCTGTCTGGACCGGTGATCGCTTCTGCTCCAGCGGCGGTGAGGACCTCGTGGGACTCGCGAGGATCCGCTGCAGGGTCGAGCGTCTGCCGGCACGGGACGTGGCTCCCCGTGCCGCAGCGAACTGGCGCCCGAGCACCATCTACGGGCTTCACCAACCTAACGGGGCACTACTTAGTGCTCGCGCGGCTTGGTCGCGGTCCCGAACACGAGGTCCCAGAACGGGGCGCTGACGCCGTAGCCACGGTCGTGGTTCTGGAAATGGTGGCGCATGTGCAGCTCGCGGAACTTGCGGCCGAGCGCCGTCTTGGGCCGGTGATGGTGCACGTGGTAGTGCAGCATGTCATAGAACAAGTAGCCGCCGAGGAACGCGGCGCCAAACGGCAGGAAGCCCGGGCTGCCGAACACGAGGTAGAAGATCCAGACGAACACGGCGGCGAGCGGAATGCTGACCGATGGCGGCATCACAAGCCGCATCGGGTCGTTCGGATGGTCGTGGTGGACGCCGTGGATGATCCAGTGCACGCGGGCGCCGATGCCCTTCTCGGGCTCGAAGTGAAAGACGATCCGGTGCAGCCAGTACTCGGTCAGCGTCCAGAACAGGTAGCCCCCGACAACCCATGCCGGCGTGAACCAGCCCGTCCCGCGAACGACGCCCTCGATCAGCATGAACGTGATCAACGGGCCGAACAGGATCGGGGGGACGGCGGGGTGCACGCGCGACAGCTTGTCGAGCAGGTCGGAGTCGAACATGCGAGGCGAGGCGCGCAGCAGCTCGCTGCGGCTCAGGCCCTCAAGCTCTTGCGCCCGGCGGGTCGTCATGCCCATAAGATACCCCGCGATCAGCCGTCGTTACGGTCACGCGCCGCGGAGTGATAAGGATCTGAGGCTGGGCGATCGGGGATCTACTGGCCCGCGCCGTTCGCGTCTGCGGGCCGCACGAGCACGACGTGCTGCAACGCGAGCGCGAGGAACGGGAGACGATCGGCGGGACCACCGTCGAGCGGGACGACGTCCACATCGGTCAGCGCGAGGAACGTCCGCTCGGAGCCGTTGAGGTAGTCGGTCAGCCGGCTGCGATATCCGTCGCGAGGCATGTGCAAGATGCCGGTGATCCGGTAACGATCGGTCTCGGCCACGATCCGCTCGTTTCGGTGCTCCACGAGTCAGAAGATACACGCTCGCGCCCGGTGCGATGCTGTGGCTCGATGGCGAGGCCGGAAGCTGCCCGGTGGTGGTTGGTGCGGCGGGCCCAGAACCGCAAGCCCGTGACGTATCGCTGCCCGCTCTGCGGGCAGCACCTGCCGGCGCTGTCGGAGCACATGCTGATCGTCCCCGAGGGGGACTCGTCGCGTCGCCGGCATGCACACGCCGAATGCGTGCTTGCGGCCCGCCGCCAGGGCCGGCTGCCGACGAAGGCCGAGTGGCGACGCCGCGAGCCGGGTCCGGCGAGCTGGTGGCGGCGCGTGATCGAGCGCGTTCGCGGCGCGGGGGGTAGGGTTCCAAGCTGATGGCGCGCGATCTGAAGCTCGGACTGAATGTCGGCTATTGGGCGGGCGGGCCGCCTCCGGGCGCGGCCGAGACGGTGCAGGAGGCCGATCGGCTCGGGTTTGACTCGGTCTGGACCGCCGAGGCCTACGGCTCGGACGCGTTGATGCCGCTCGCGTGGTGGGGATCGGCGACCGAGCAGATCAAGCTCGGCACCGCGATCGTCCAGATGTCGGCGCGGACGCCGGCGGCGACGGCGATGGCGGCGATGACGCTCGACTACCTGTCCGGCGGGCGCCTGATCCTCGGGCTCGGCGTGTCCGGGCCGCAGGTCGTCGAGGGGTGGTATGGACAGCCGTTCGCAAAGCCGCTCGCGCGCACGCGCGAGTACATCGGGATCCTGCGCGACATCTGGGCGCGACGCGCGCCGGTGACCAACGCGGGGCCGCAGTACCCGCTGCCGTTTCCCGGCGGCACCGGGCTCGGCAAGCCGCTGAAGTCGAGCCTGCGGCCCCTGCGGGAGGAGATCCCGGTGTACCTCGCCGCGGAGGGCCCGAAGAACATCGCGCTCGCGGCCGAGCTGTGCGACGGCTGGCTGGCGCTGTTCTACTCGCCCTACCACGACGAGTTCTATCGCGAGGCGCTGGGGGAGGGGTTCGGGCGAGCCGGAGCGCGCCGGACCAGCGCGGAGTTCGAGGTCGCGGCGACCGTGCCGCTGATCGTGACCGATGACATCGAGGCGGCGGCCGACGCCTTGCGGCCGATGTACGCGCTGTACTTCGGTGGCATGGGCGCGCGCAACGCCAACTTCCACGCCAACGTCGCGATCCGGATGGGGTATGAGCAGGAGGTCGCCAAGATCCAGGAGCTGTACCTCTCAAACCACAAGGACGAGGCGGCCGCGGCGGTGCCGACGAAGCTCGTCGAGCAGCTGACGCTGATCGGACCGAAGGACAAAATCCGTCACGACCTCGAGGCGTGGCGCGACTCGATCGTGACGACGATCCTGATCGGGGGCGACCCGCAGACGATCCGGACCGCCGCCGAGATCGTGCTCGGGTGACCGAGATCATGCTCGGGTGAGCTTCAGCGAGCGGTGGCAGCGCCGGCGGGCTGCTCGGAGACGACGAACGTCTCCTCCTCGGCCGATCGCTGGTCCTGGGCGTTGATCTGCGCCCCGGGCGGCGCCGGCACCGGGCCGTCCAGCAGCGGGTCGTCGGTCCGCCGCATCCATTGCTCGAGCCGCGCGCGCAGGTCGCCGGCGACGTCGGCGTAGGCCGGGTCCTCGATCACGTTGCGACCCTCGCCTGGATTGAAGAACAGGTCGTGGAGCGCCTCGCGCGACACCTGGCGCTTGGCCCAGCCGCGCGCGAGGTAGGCGTCCTTGCTCGGGCTGTCGTCGCAGTTGGGCAGGACGGGAAACGGATACTCGTCAAACCGGCGCACGTACTTGAAGCGCTCGGTGCGGATCGCGCGCTGGGGCTCGTAGGCCGCGTGATAGGTGAGCTCGGAGAACACCTCGCTGCGCGTGCCCGGCGCCTCCTCGCCGGCGACGAGCGCCAGCAGCGAGCGGCCCTCGAGCCACGGCGGCGGCTCGATCCCGGCCAGTTCGCAGATCGTCGGGTACAGGTCGATGTGCGAGACGAGCTCGTCGTGGGCGTAGCCGCCGCCGAAGCCCGCGCCCCGCAAGATCAACATCACGCCGATCCCGCGGTCCAGCAGGCTTGCCTTCGCCGTCGGGAACGCGAGGCCGTGATCGGTGGTGCAGACGACGAGCGTGTTGCGGTCGAGGCCGGTCGCGTTGAGCGTGTTGAGCACGGCGCCGATGCCGTGGTCGAGCGCGCGCGCGCTCGCCTTGTAGGCAGCGACGTCCTGGCGGATCTCCGGCGTGTCGGGGAGAAACGGCGGCGGCAGCGAGTAGACGCGGTCACGGACCGAGCTCGGCGCGAAGAAGCTGCGGTGCGTCTCGAAGAAGCCGACGGACAGGAAGAACGGCTCCGGGATGCCACGGCTGAGCGCCAGGATCGCCGCGGGCGCGACCGACGCGGCGCTCGTGTCGGGAATGTGGTGAACGATGTCGAAGCCGAGGATGCCCGGGTCGCGCGACACGTGCTGCTCGCCGATCAGCTCCGTGTGATAGCCCGCATCGCGCAGCGTGTGCACGATGTGGTGGCTGTAGTCGTTGAGGGCAAAGCCGCGGTGCGCGAGCCCCATCATCCCGTTGGCGTGGCAGTACTCGCCGGTCAGCAGCGCCGCGCGGCTGCCAGAGCAGGACGGCGCCGCGCAGAAGGCGTTGCGGAACATCACCCCCTGGTCGGCCAGCCACTGGATGTTCGGGGTCGGGATCGCATGACCGTAGGGTTGGACGTAGCGGCCGGTGTCGTGCGAATGGAGATAGAGAACGTTGGGCTGCATAGGCGCGTGCCGACGGCGAGCTCAGCGAGCGCTAACTGCGGCTGAGCTCGCGTCCCGATGGTACGCAGCAACCCACTCGTCCGACAAGGAGTCGGCCTGGCGGCGCATCACCTCGGGGGCGTGCCAGCGCTCCGGCGCCGGCACGCCGATGTGGTCCAGGACCGCGTGCACGGTCGCGTCGCGGTGCTCCTCGAGGTCAGCCTGGTAGGCCACCCGCAACGCGGCGATCCGATGGGCGTCGAAGAAGCGCCACCAGGCGTCGTCCTCGGCTCGCAGCGACCGAACGAGGTGGTCGATCCCGTCGAAGCTGTACCGAGGCTCGGGGACGCCCTGCCCGGCCGGCTCACCGTCGCGCCAGGCGCGCGTCTGCAGCGCACGCCACAGGCTGACGGCCTGACGGACTTTGTCTTCGCGCGTGACCCACACGTAGCGGGGGTCGTCGAACATGCGCGTCAACAGCGGATGCAGGTCCAGGCCGGCGAACTCGGGCAGCGTGTGCGCCAGGCGCTGCAAGTCGGGGAGGTGGCGCCACATGATCTTCGCGCCGAACACGGCGCTGTCGCCGGTGCCGAGGCGCAACGTCCGCGCCAGGTGCGCGCGGTAGTCCGGTAATCCGAGCAGCGACGAGTGCGCGGGCGCGCGCGGCGGCGTGCGGTCGTCGCGGATGCCGGCGCCGGTGCGCGGCAGATCGTCGAGATAGTCGCCGGGATGGGGTGGCACGCCGGTTTCGCTGCGCGCCTCGAAGTACTCCTCCGGGCGGCCGGCGACGCCGGTGTCCTTGAGCAGCTCACACAGCAGCGTGCTGCCGCTGCGCGGCGTGGCGCAGCCCAGTTTGTACTTCAATAAACTAACACTAGCGTTTTTGTGGTTGGGGCGGGGGGGGGGGCGGGGGCGAGGGCTCGCGGCCGCTCGGGCCCCGGCGCGGGAACCCGAG
>JBEKRJ010000304.1:0-6111 GCA_049518835.1 Solirubrobacteraceae bacterium | reverse complement strand
ACGCTCAGGCCGCGGCAAACCTGGACTTTGTCCGGCTCCGGCAACGTGAGACGGAAGGCGCACCGCGCGTCGGCGCGCAGGCTTGCGCCGATCTCGCACAGGCGGGCGCGGGCGCCGGGCGCCCGGACGAGCTCGCCGAGCTCGCGTACCGGCGCGGCGACCACGACGGCGACGCCAGCGCCTCGTTCAACCTCGGCGTGCTGCTGCACGAGCGTCGGGACTTCGCCGGCGCCGCCGCAGCCTACCTGCGCTCCGAGCAGCGCGGGGAGAACGACGCGGCGTTCAACCTCGGCGTGCTGCTGTACGAGACCGGCGATCTCGCCGGGGCCGAGGCCGCGTGGCGGCGGTGCATGCAGCGCGGTCACATCAGTGCGGCCGCGAACCTGGGCTTCCTGCTCGAGCGCCGCGGCGACCGCCAGGGCGCCAGCATCGCCAGGCGCGCCGCCGGCGGAGCAGACCCCGTATGAATGCACCGACACCTAACGGACGAATGATTCAGCCGCCCGAGCCCCAGCCCCCCAGTGCACAACGCGACTCGGCGACGGACCTGCCCTACGGCCGTCTGCCGGCCCGGTCTCAGCAACCGATCCCCACCTCGCCCGGCACTCGCGTAGCCGATCAGCCGGCCGAGCACGCCGGCTTGGACACGCGGGCGTGGGACACGTTTGCGCCAGGAGGGCACCCGGACGGGCAATCGGACGACGACGAGCCGTCGTCGGCGTTGGAGGTCGCCCCCGCTCGCAGCGATTCCGACGATGACGTGCACTTCGGCGTGGCCGCAAAGGCGCTCGGCGTTTCACGCAAGACGGTGGAGCGGATGGTCAAGCGAGGGCAACTGGAGCGAGGCCCCTCGGGCGCCGCGGCAACTGTTTCAAAGCGGGCGTTGGTGGCCGTGCTCGAGCAGCGCCGGCTCGACGTCAGCCATTTGACGCGCGCGACCGAGATCGAGCAAGCCGAGCCCGAGTTCGAGACCGAGCAGGCCGGATGGCCGCCAGACGCAACTACTCAGTTGCAGGAATTGCTGCAACCGCTACTCGACGAGTTCGTCGCCGCGCGTACCAGGGCGGCCGTCCTCGAGAGCCAGATGGAGAGCATCCGCGAGGCTGCAACGCGCCAGCGAGCGCGTGACGAGCTGCTGTTCGCGCTCGCGGCGGGTGGCTGGCGGCAGCGGCGACGGGCCCGCAGAGCGGTGCTGCGCCATTATGTGCTCGGCGGCGAGCTGGCCTCGCCGCCTGACGCCTGAGCCCCGCGAGAGCCGCTCGTCGACCGGTTGCACGGCCGCGGGCGGCCGGCCACCGGTCCCCGGACAAGGCGTGCAAGAGCTCGGGCGATCACGTGGCCCCTGACGCAACACGCCGGCGACGGAGCTGCTCGTCCGCTGTCTGGCGCAACTCGAGCAAAGCGAAGCGAGCGAATTGGGCGATGTCCGGATTGCCGCGCTGCTGCGCGCGGCAATAAGCCGCATCGGCGTCGGCCAGCAGGCCCCGTTCGTGGAGCAGCACGCCGAGATTGAACGCACCGGTGGCATCCCCGCGCTGATCGGCGCGACGGTAAGCGGCCTCGGCCTCGGCCGGCAGGCTCTGGTCCTCCAGCAGCACGCCCAGGTTCGACGCTGCCGCTGCATGCCCGCGCTGGTCGGCGCGGTGGTAGGCCGCCTTGGCCTCGGCCAGCGCGCCCCGCTCCTCGAACAGCACCCCGAGGTTGAACGCACCGTTGGCATCACCACGCTGATCGGCGCGCGTGTACGCCAGTTCCGCGTCGTCGTTGGCGCCTTGCTCCTCGAGCAGCGCCCCGAGGTGCGTCGCGGCGGCCGGGTGTCCTTGCTGGTCGGCACGCCGGTAGGCCGCCTGCGCACCAGTCAGGTCGCCCTGCTGCTCCAGTGCCCGGCCAAGCGCGAACACGCTGCCAGCGTCTTGGCTGCGATCGTCGTCGGCGTCGGCGTCGGCGTCGGCGTCGGCGGCGTCGGATGCCGAGTCGCCAGCCCGGCCGCGGTCGGTACTCGCGTCGATTGTCGCTGTGTGGTGGCGCGCCCACAGACCAGCGCCGTTGCGCTCAGCTGCCTCGCGACGGGCCGAGAGCAAGATCAGCTTGCCGCGCGGCTCGGGCGCTGCGGCTTGCGGGCGTTCGGCATCGCGCTCCTGGAGCGCTGCGGCCAACCTGCTTTTGGCGCCCGCAGGCGAGCTCGGAGCGACGCGGCGATCGCTGCGGCGGCGTAGATACGAGACGGCGATCGCGATCACGAGCAGCCCCAAGGCACTGAGTACCAACACCCACGCGGTCGACGCCGACCGGCTTCCCTGCGTCGGCGATCGGTGCGCGGGTGAGCCTACCGCGGCCGCCGACGGTTGCTGCTGCTGGGCGGCGCGCGGCGCGGGGGCGGGCGATTGACGCTGGTGCGGGGCAGGCAGCGACCGCGCCGGCGATTGGCCTTGGCGCTGGTGGGGCGCCGGCGTGGCCAGAGCCGCGAGCGTCGCGGGCCCGGCGAGACCGTTGGCGGGCAGGTGATGAGCGGCCTGAAAACGCCGGACTGCGCCTTCGGTGCGCTCGCCGTATCGCCCGTCGATCGGACCGAGCGAGTAACCGGACCGTGACAGCTGGCGCTGTAGGAGGCCCACCGGACCGGATCCCGCCGCCTGCATGCCGGCGCCCGGAAGCAACGTTACGGCCGTCGAGGTCAGCGCCGACCACGTCTCCGGCCCGACGACGCCATCGGACCGCAAGCCCCGAGAGGACTGGAAGCTCACCACCGCCCGCTCGGTACGCGGACCGTAGCGGCCATCGATCGCGCCTGGCGCGTAGCCGTCGAGCGTCAACTGTCGCTGGGCGACCATGACCAGCGACGAGCCGTGCGCGCTGCCGTAGCCGCTGCCCAGTCGCAGCAGCGCACCGGTGGCCGCTGCGCCTACCGCAACTTGGTCGGAGCGAGCGACAGCGGCGGTCGCGGTCGCGGTCGCGGTCGCGACAGCGTGTCGCGACCCTGTCGAGGGTCGTTGCGGGTGCTGTGCGGCCACCGTACTGCCCGGCAGCGCCAGCGCGACAGCACTCGCCAGCGCCGCGCACGCGGTCGCAACGCACGCCGACGGCGGTGCTGAGGATCCGATTCTCGAGCGACGAACGCCGCCCTTGTAGACAACAAACATCCTGATCTGTCCTCTCAATCCGAAAGGCGCCACGTGGTGTCCGGCCAGAGGGCCAGCGGCGACGGTTTCAACGTTCTCCCGCCCGGGAGCAACTCCCGCCGGGCGATGGAGGGCGCGCTCCCAGTGCCGACTGGCACGAGGGCTACGCCGCTTGAGCAGGACGCGATCGTCAGCCGGGGCGTTCGAGGCGCGCCACCAGCATCACGGAGCGCCACGGCGCGAGGTCCAGGTCCCGGCGCCGCGACAGCAAGCCGCAGATGGCGATTGACAGCGTCGCGACAAGCAGCAGTGCAGGGGGCGCGGCCGTGCCCCCAGCCGAGCCCGCGCCCGCTGACGTCCCACCGATGGGGGACCGATCCGGAACCGGGGGAGCAACGACGGGCGCCTGCACCGGAACTCGGGCGGAGCCAGCCGCAGCTGACTGGCCGCCATGAGCCGGTCGGCCCGGGGCGCGGAGACGCGCCGCGCCGGCCGCTGCGCTGGGCGCCGCAGCGCCCCACGTGGCCTGCGCCGTAGCGTCACCCAGCGCCGGTGTCCAAGTAGCGCCAACCAGAGCGTTGACCGCGGCGCCAACACGCAGAGCATGGCCGATCAACACTCCAACGCCTTGACGAGAGAGTCGCCACCCGCGCAACAGGCCGTTGATCAAGCTGTCGAGTACGCGAATCCGGGTGACCAGCATTCGCTTCAGCGATGAATCAGCGTGCACCAGATCGGCCCGCGCCTGGGCAACGAGGAGGCCAACGAGCGCCGCACCGGACGCACCAGACGCGCTCGACGGCGTTGCGAAGGGACCCGAACCGAAACCTTGAGGGGACAACGTCGCGACGAGCAGTGTCGCGTCAGGCGCTGTCGCGACCGATGGCGCCGCCGCAATCGGCGCGTCGACGGTGGGCGTGACGACCGGCGCTTGGGCGCCCAGCGGCGTCATCACCGACAGGATCGCGGGCGGGATCGTCCCCGGGAAAGCGGGCGCGACGTGGGCTACTGAGAGCGCGCGGTCAACCGCCGAGGGTGCAACGCGGCCGGGCATCACGCCGCCGGCTGCGCCGTTTGCCCAAGCCCGAGAGCCGCTCCTCGGTCCTCCCGTCGACCCAGCGGCTACGAGCCAGTGATGGTCGTCTGTCGCCGGTGCTCCACCTGACCGGCTGCCGGCCGGCGCCGTGCCCAGGCCGCCGACCCCCGGCGAGCTCGGCAGGCCGAGGCCCCGCGAGCCCACTGATCCGGCCGCGCCGACCGCGACACCGACACCAGCAGCCGCAGGCGAGTCCACCGAACCGGCGCCCGCGGCCGGTGCGACACGCCGACGGAGGGCCGACGGCGAGCTCATCGAGCCGCCGCCAGCCGGCGTGCCGCCGGCGCCTGCATCCCCCGGCAAGCTCCTTGCAGTGCTCCCCGCCGCCACGCCACCGGCGCCTGCGTCCCGCGGCAAGCTCCTCGATCGGAGGCCGCTCACGAGCGCACCCGCCGCGCCGCCGGCCGGCAAGCTCGTCGCGACGGGAGCCGCCGGCGAGCTCGTCGCGACGGGAGCAGCCGGAGGGCTCGTCGCGACGGGAGCAGCCGGAGGGCTCGTCGCCACGGGCGCGCCCGGCGAGCTCGTCGCGGCGGGCCCGGCCGGCGAGCTTCCCGGAGCGCCAGCCAGCGTCACGCCGGACGGAGCGCCGGCGTCCGACGGCGTCGCGCCGGCTGGCGCGCCGGCGTTGGCCGGTGTCGCGCCGGCGTCCGACGGCGTCGTGCCGGCGCTAGCCGGTGTCGTGCCGGCGGGGGCGCCGCCGGCTGGCGCGCCGGCGTTAGAGGGTGTCGTGCCGGCGGGCAACCCTGTCGACACGCCGCGGAGAGCATGTCTCGCTGCTGCCCAGTCGCCGCGGGCTGCCCACTCGCCGCTGCCTGGCTGACTGCCCGGATCGCTCGTCGAGCTGCTGACCGGCGTGGCGGCGGGGACCGCCACCCCGCCGGCCTGCGCGACCGTGGTCGAACCGGCGACGGAGCCGCCAGGAGCAGCACCGCTTGAGCCATCGGGCCCGACGGGGCTTGCGCCCTGCGCAGCCGCCGCGCTGCTCGTAGCGACGCTGGCCGGGCCGCTAGCACCCGCGATCGTCGAGCGCACGAAGTTGATCGGAACGACTGCGCTGCCGGGATGAGCCGACGCGCTCGCAGCACACGGCCCTGCTACGACCACCGCCGTGATCGCGATGACGCGTAGACCAGGAAGCTTTGTGCAGTTGCGAAGCATTGCGATCGGTAGCCCTACGAACACATCAATCCGCGATAAAGATCGGCCCCCAACGGCCCAATCCGGCGGTGAACGTATTAGCTGCAGCGCGGGTCGGCAAGGATGGCCGTGAGTTTTCCACGCAATTTGCGTGAAAATGTTCCCGAGGGAACCGTTGCAAACGAGCCGTAGAATTGGTATTGCGACATGTCGCGACAGGTCCTGCGGCCATCGGTCGGCTTCCGACCCAGCGAGCCAGGATCCAGGACGCACGATTCGATCTCGACACCGCCGGCCAAGCTGGCTGAAGCTCGGCCACGGGTGATCGGTCGACATCAGGCGAGCTCCGGCCGCGCGCTCACCAGCGGCTCGGCTGAGCCCGCCAGCGCGAGCCGGCGTCGATCTCCCCAGCGTCGGGCTGATCGACTCGTAACGATCGAACCGGCGCGATCACCGCTGACGAGCACTTGCCATCTCTGGCAGGCGCGCTACGCTCGCTTGCGCGTGCCGCTTTCGCATTCACGCCCAAGGAAAGGTGAATCGTGTCGTCACCCGATGAGAGCACTGGCCGGCCAGTGGCGTCAGAGCTGCTGGCCGTCGCCGAGGTAGCAGGCCGGCGGCTGCACGCCGAGGTCGATGTGGACTCCGACGCTGTCGCCAAGCAGTCCGAGGCGCTCCTTGGAGCCGCGACGGCGGCACTGCGTGCGGGCCATTCGCTCTCCGACATCGCTCACGCCGAGGCCGACGGCCAGGAGCAGG
>JBEKRJ010000303.1:0-6121 GCA_049518835.1 Solirubrobacteraceae bacterium | reverse complement strand
AGCTGCTCGACGAGCACATTCGGTTGGCACAGTCGGGCGAGGGGTCCGTTGTCGCGCGCGACGACGGCGACATCGACCGGGCGATGGCCGACGCCCAGTCCTACGATCGACGCGGTGTACACGCTGCCATACCTCGCCCATGCCCCGATGGAGCCGAACGACTCGGCGTGCCGGATGAAGGACGACGGGGTTCTCGAAGCGTGGGGCGGCAGCGAGTCGCCCGAGTATGTGAAGATGAACGCCTCGTCGATCGCCGGGATCGACAAGGAGAGAGTCGAGGTCCACGTCACTTTCGCCGGGGGCTCGTTCGGGTTGCACTCGAGCGCCGAGCGGGACCCGAAGCGGTGGAGATCGCACGAGCTCTCGGGTGGCAGCACCCGATCAAGGTGTAGTCGCTGCGCGAGGAGGAGTTCAAGGTCAATCGCTACCGCGCGATGGCGGCCCACCGTGTCCGGGCCGGGGCCACTGCAAGCCACGGTTTTCACACACAGCTCGCGCAGCGCCTCTCGTAGGAGCGATCACCTGATCTTGGTGTTGCCGGCTCACCACGCCAGGTGCGACGGTGGGTACTGTGGACATGCCGTTGAGCTTGTACACAATTCGAATTTCCGGTCGATCGGTTCGGCGACTCGGCGCTACCGTGCTGTCCGCCGTTCCGGCGATAGTCCACCGCGTGAGCGACGGGGAAACCGAGCTGACCGGTCTGCTTGCCGATCGATCAGCGCTGTTCGGGGTCCTCGCCGACATCGAGGCGCTCGGCCTCGACCTGCTCGAGGTTCAACAGATCCCGGTTTCGACGGAGGCTCCCGGGAACCCGATTGGAGACGCTTTGACTGAGCACAGTTCGATCTCGGGCCAGGAGGCGGCGGATCGACTCGCGATCCGCGAGCTGTTCGACGCCTACGCGCACTGCGCCGACACGCGCGATGCTGAAGGACAGAAGGCCCTCTTCACCGAGGACACGCACTTCGTCGTCTTCATGAGCGGCGAGGGGACCGAGCCGACCGACGATCTGCACGGTCGGGAGGCCCTGACGCCGGTGTTTGAGAACCTTCGGACGTACACGCAGATGATGCACTTCAACGGCCAGAGCACCGTGGTGCTCGACGGCGACCGAGCGGCCGGCGACAGCTACACGATCGCCCACCACCTCTACGCCGAGGCCGGCGTCCAGAAGCTCATGATCGCCTATCTGCGCTACCTCGATACGTTCGCGAAGCAGAGCGATCGCTGGCTCTTCGCCGAACGCCGGCTGCTGGTCAAGTGGATCGAGGTCCGGGCGATGGGAGCGCCGAGCGGCGCGTAGGCGACGTGACGTCGAGCTTGCGGAACGCCTTGCGGAGGTGGTACTCGACTGTGCTCGCGCTGATGAACAATCGGGCAGCGATCTCTCGGTTGGTCTCTCCGGCGGCCGCGAGACGAGCGACCTGCATCTCCTGTGCAGTGGGCTCGTCGAGCGTGACGACCGCACGCTTCTGGGCGTGCTCGCCGGTGGCCCGTAGTTGCAGGCGGGCCCGCTCGGCTAACGCCTCCGCGTCGAAGTCGCTGAAGAGCGTGTGGGCACCCGCGGTTCGCGGCGAGCCTCCAGATGGAGGCGCTCTGCGTCCTCCCCACCGCTGAGAAGGGCACGGGAGCATGCCTCGATCCCCAACGCCCACTCAGGTGTCACGCTCAAACGCGTAAGCGCGGCCTTGAGGAAGCTCACCCCGGCCCCGTGTCCGTCGGTGCTCTGCAGCGCCAACCCTGCAGCAGCAGATCTGACGGGCGGGGCGCCGGCGGCAGTGGGGGACCCGCGAGTGCGACCCGACTGACCTCGATCAGACCCGCCCGCGCCAGTGAGCGCGCCTGCGAACCGAGCCGCCGTCCACGCATCGAGGCAGGTGGCCCGCGCGATCCTCGGGTCGATCGGCTCGAATCCACGGGCCCCGAAATTCGCCTGCGCGGCAGCGAGGGCCCGTCGTGCGCGGCGCGGCTCGGAGGGAGTCATCTCTGCGTCGACATCGGAATCGGTCGCGTCGGAGAGTGCCTGGTGGACTACGCGGCGAGCGTCCTCTCCCGCCGCCGGCTGGCCGGACTCCCGCCTGACGCGCGAGCGCCGAGCGCTGGGTGCCGGTAGACGCGCGCTGAGCTCCAGAAACGGAGCGCACAACTGCTGGCGACGGCAGGCATCGAACAAGGACGGCCACGCCGCAGGCGGTATCACACCTCCGCGGTGGAGCCTCGGTGGCGCGATCGCCTATCTCGACGAGGCGCGGATTGACACCGCCGTGCCTTCGATCAGCACGCCCGGCGTGCATTTCGGCGACGACGCGGCGGCGCGGGCGCTGGCGCGCCGTGTGAACGAGTCCCTCGCCGAGATCAAACTTGATCGACCGGACCGCTTCGGCGGCTTTGCATCATTGCCACTGCCGGATGTCGAAGGCTCACTGGTCGAGCTCGAGTACGCGCTCGACGTGCTCGAGCTCGACGGTGTCTCGCTGATGAGCAATGCCGGGGACCGCTATCTGGGCGATAGCCACTTCGACGCGCTCTTTGCGGAGATGCAGCGCCGCGCCGCGGTCGTCTTTGTCCACCCGACCGCGTCCCCCGATCCGATCGCGCACACGCTCGGGCTCCGGACGCACTCCTCGACTATCCGGTTGACACGTCGCGAGCGATCGCGAAGCTGCATTACAGCAACACGGTCGCCCGGACACCGGACATCAAGTACCTGTTCCCGCACGCCGGCGGCACGATCCCGTTCGTCGCATCCCGCTTCGCGATCGTCGATGCGATGAACGTGATTCCGGGCGCCGAGGAGCGGGGAGCGTTCGTTGACACGCTACCGCGCCTGTACTGGGACACTGCCTCGGCGTTCAACGATCCGGTGCTGCACCTGCTCCGATCGGTCACGGGGCTCGACAACCTCGTCGTCGGCACCGATTACCCCTATCCCCGCGACGAGATCTCGATCGCGGGGCTGCGACAGCTGGAGACGACCGCGGAGCTCATCGACGACGATGGCGATCTCCCCGTCGGCGTGCACGCGACCCCGAGGGCTCATTCGCGCGTCAGGCGCTCAGTCAGGACGATCTCGACGATCGCGGGGACCGTTTCCATGCGTGCCCAGTCGCGCTGGAGCTCGCGGGCGAGCGATACCCAGCTGATCAGCTGAGCGCCGGCTTGGACAACTCGCTCGAGCGCGGCGCGATGGGCGTCCAGGGAGGTACCGCCGATCGCGTCGACGACGGGATAGACCTCGGAGCCCTCGCGCAGGGCGTCGAGCGCCGGGAATGCCACGCAGACCTCGGTCCACAGCGCGCACGGGATGAGCTTGCGGCGCCCGGTCGCACGCACGGCCTGCAGAAACTCGATGTCCTCCAACGGCTGGCAGTCGATCAACACGAACGCCGCGTTCCGTGGGTGATCAGATGGTCGCTGAGCAGGTCGCGAATAGCTTGGCTGGTCATTGGATGTCGGCTCCTTCTTCTTCGCCCTGCAGACCTTGATTGCCTCGCTCTCACTTCGCGGCAGCGGGCGGAGCGCCACGAACGCTGTGATCCACATGACGGCCGGGATCCGCAGCTCGATCAGCGGCAGCGTCGGGTGCGATGAGGCCGTCAATACGAATACGACCGAACGTTGCAGAAACGCCGCCGCCGCGGCCGCCAGCCAACCCCGGGCCTGCGCGCGACCCGCCGAACGCTCGAGCTCACCCGGCACCCCCTCGTCGGGGCCTATCGCTGCTCCGACGGGGTTGAGCCATACACCGCCGAGCGCACCAGGCGATGTCGGAACGCGACCTGCTCTCCGAGGACCACCAGGTCGCCGGTTTGCGCCGTCGCCGGTTTGCGCCGTCGCCGCTGTATCGGCCGAAATTCCGAGCTGGTCGAGCTTCGGCAGGCCCGGGCCTCACCGTCCTCGCCTGAAACAGGCGATGACCGCCCACCGCTTAGCGTGTGAAGCTAAACGTACGACGAGCAACCGAGTGTCATGACAACCGACACGCGGGCCGGCTGACGGACATCCTCACCTCGTCCTGCTTACGCGGCTTGGGCTGCACTCCGCGTACGCGACCCACGTCCTGCCGGCGCTGCTGCTCATCGGCACCGGAGTCGGATTCGCGATTGCAGCGGCGATCAACACGGCGACGGCCGGCATTGACCCGGCGGACGCCGGAGTTGCCTCCGCGCTGGTGAACACCAGGACGTTCGGGCTCGCCGCCATCGCCTGCGAGCTGCTCTTGCGCCCGCGCGCATCGGGCCGAACGCGAACGGCGGATCCGGTGCTCGCGTGCCACTGGCTGCTCGGAGTAGCCGGCAAATCACCGGCATCTGGCGAGGCGACATCACCTGGGGCCGGCTTATTCTGCGGACCGTGGGCGACCCGTTCGCGTCCGAATAGAGAAAGGACCGTGATGCAGGCAGCGAGTATCAAGAACGTCGGGATCATCGGCGCGGGCCGGATCGGCCAGGTGATGGCGCAGATCGCGCGCCGCGCAGGCCGGCCGGTCGTGATCGCCAACAGCCACGGACCGGCGTCGCTGGCTCAAGTCGTGCGCGATCTCGGCGATGGGGTGTCGGCCGGGACCGTGAAGGACGCCGCGGCGGCGGGCATCGTCGTGCTCGCCGTGATGTGGCCGGACGTTCCCCAGGCCGTCGCCGGGCGGGACTGGGATGGTCGGATCCTGATCGACCCGACCAACGACTTCGATCCGAGCGATCTCGACGGGCGCACCTCGAGCGAGGTCGTCGCCGAGCTCGTCGCGCCGGCGCGCGTGGTGAAAGCCGGTAACACGTTTGCAGCCCCCGTGGTGGGCTCCGATCCACACGAGGCGGGCCGCCAGCGGGTCATGTACAGCAGTTCACGGCTCCGCTGGCCGGCCACAACCTGATCCGTCTGCCCTGAGACGGCACACCGGCGCGAGCCCTATGAGCTGATCACGCGGCGGTTGATCGTGGCGAGCAGGGCTCGGGCCGCGGCGGTGAGGCGCCGGTTGGACGGCGTCGCTATCGAGGTCACGAACTCGGCCGCGTGGTTGTGGATGGGGATCAGCGTGAGCGCCTGCTGATTGTCGATGAGCGATGCCGGGAGCATTCCGATCGCGAGTCCGTGGCGGATGAAGTCGACCAGGCCGTGTGTGTCGTTGATCTCGTAGCTGATCGCGCGGGCGATGCGGGCCTCGGCGTACGCGAGGTCGTTCAGGGTGCGGATGCCCCAACCTTCCGGGAAGTCGGCATGGATTTCGTCGGTCAGCGCCGAAAGCTCGACGGTCGCGCGCTTGGCGAGCGGGTGCGTGGCGGGCACGACGAGCCGGATGGGCTCGCCGGCGAGGGCGGTCAGCTCGACACCCGGCAGTTCGCCGGCGGGCGCGGCGACGAACGCGAGGTCGAGCCGGCCCTCGCGTACCTGCAGCGCCATCTCGCTCGAGCCGCCGGCAGCGTGGCGGACGTGGACCTGTACCGCAGGGTGTTCTGAGCGGAACTCGGCGAGCAGGCCGGCGACGCTGACGGCGTTCCCCTGCGCCTGCATCGTGCCGAGCAAGACGGTGCCGCGGACCCCGCCGCGGACGGCGTCGACGGCGTCGCGCGCGGCCGTCACGGCGTGAAGCGTCGCGCGAGCTTCGGGGAGCAGCGCACGACCCTCCTCGGTCAGCTGAACTCTGTGGGTGGAGCGATCAAACAACGCCGCACCGAGCTCGCGCTCGAGGTTGCGGACGTTGGCCGAGACTGCCGACTGCACGACGTGCAGGCGGTCGGACGCGCGGGTGAAGCTGCCCTCGTCGGCGACGGCGACGAATGCGGCCAGCTGTCGCAATTCCATGCCGGAACATTATCGCAATATGCGATAGCCATTATCAAGTTTCTTCGTTGAATGCGATCGCCGGCCGGCTGATACTCGCCCCATGTCAACTCTCAAGCCACATACCCCAATCACACCGGAAGCTCGTCGCGGCCATGGCTTCTGGGCTGTCGCGTTCGCCTTCGCGGCCGTCATGGCATTCACAACGGTGCCGACTCCGCTGTGGTCGCTGTACGCCGCGCGCGATCACTTCTCGTCCTTCACGGTGACGCTCGTGTTCGCGGTCTACGCCGTCGCCGTCGCCGCAAGCCTCTTCCTCGTGGGGCACCTGTCGGACTGG
>JBEKRJ010000302.1:0-7597 GCA_049518835.1 Solirubrobacteraceae bacterium | reverse complement strand
GTGACGGCGGGAGAGCAGCCGTAGCTTGCCGTTGCACATCGACCAGGAGGGACCAGTGAGCGCAGGGAGCAACGCAACCGCAGCCATCGTTAAATTAAGAGCTTTTCCGCCCCGGACGAAACACGCGCGACCAACGGCCCGGGACGGATCGACTTCCTCTCGCTCGGCGATCTCACGGTCGGCCGCGCCACCTTCAAGCCCGGCTGGCGCTGGTCGGAGCACTTGAAGCCGATGGTTGGCACCGATCTGTGCGAGATGGCCCACGTCGGCTACGTTGTGTCGGGCCGCCAAATGGTGCGGATGGCTGACGGCACCGAGCTCGAGATGAGCGCTGGCGATGCCTTCGTCGTCGGGCCCGGGCACGACATGTGGGTCATCGGCGACGAGCCGTGCGTCACCGTCGACTTCAACGGGCTCGGCGGCCTGCTGCACGAGCAGCACGCGTGATGGCCACCTACCGTCCAATCGAGATCGCTCGGATGGCGTCGGTGGATGTCGCCGCCGAGCTCGGGATCGAGTCTTCGGACGGAGCTGCTCGACGTGCCGCTCGGCTTCGACGACTAGCCGCAGCACGACCACGCGGACGGTGCGATCGTGGAGGAGTTCCGTGTGGCGGTCAGCCCGTGCTGATCGCCCCCTCGTCGTTGCTGCGGATCGCGCCCGGCGCCCGGCGCCGGCTCGAGCTGTGCTCGGACGTGGTGCGCGTGGTCGCGATCGGCGGCAGCGTTGGCCGCCCGTCCGAGCGTTCCGCTATGGAGTCAAGGCATGACCGTTCGCGCGCCCGCCGCCGCCGCCGCAGACCGCGTCGCGGAACCCAGCATCGCCGACCCCGTGGCGAGGGGCTGTGGTTTCTCGCCACGGTCGTGCGGATGAAGCTGGTTGGTGAGCAGACCGCCGGACGGCTCGCGATGTGGGAGGGCGTGTTTCCCCTCGGCCCGCTGGCCCTGGCTCCAGCCACTGCCGGACGGGCCGCGCGTACCGCCCGAACGTCTCGCGGCGATCGAGCGCGAGCTCGGCATCGTCCGACACGGACCGCCTCCCCCCGCCAGTCGACCTCTGAGTCCCTCTCTGCAAGGTGCCGGCCGTCAGACAGGTTGAGCTGAGCCCCCTGCTCGCCGATCATGCGGCCAACGGACCGACTCTCGCCGGCTTTCACGCGGGAGCAGTCGCGACCGCCGCTTGACCTTTCCCGCTTCGTTACCCACGGTCTCGTTCGTCGGCGATCAGGGAAGCCTGACCCAAATCCCCACCACTATCGGCGCTATCTTCTAACATCGCCCGAGCGAGAGCTCCGGGCGGCACTGGAGCGCCGTATTCGGGATAGAGTGCGCGCGGTCGACCACACCAACATGGGGGGTTTCATGCGGTTCAAGTTGGTCTCGATTCTGGCATCGGGTGTGTTACTGCTGCTTGCGGCCGTCGGGGTCGCGCTCGCGGCGAAGCCGAAAGCGGGGTACACGTACAGTACGCCGAGCATCGTCGCGGTCAACAACAAGAAGCTGGGAACCGAAACCGTGACCGGAAAGTTCGTCAGCGCAACCAAGGTGACGGGAAAGGTCACAACGCACGCCAACCTCGGCCAGTACAAAGGCGTGACCAAGAGCTACACGGCCACGCTCATGCCTTCTACCACTTAATTAAGCGATGGGCAGGCGGGTCCGTGACGCGCGCCGCTCAACGCTTAACGCTCGCCGCGGTCGACCCCGACGAGCGTGATTCAGCAGCGCGGCGGCCGTGCTGAAAGCGCCCGATCAGGTCGCCGAGCGCCCGACACGCCGCTCGTCCGCAGGGACCCTGTCCTGGCTTGGGGTTGGACGGCGCGGGGCGCCGGCCAACCCTTAATGCGTCGGCGGCTACTCGACCGGCGTCGGCTCCAGCTTGAGGGCAACCGAGTTGATGCAATAGCGGTCGCAGCCGTTGGGCCCGTCGTTGAAGACGTGGCCCAGGTGCCCGCCACAGGTGGCGCAGGTCACCTCGGTGCGGCGCATGAACAGGCTGCGGTCCTCGTGTAGTTCGACGTTGGCACGGTTGGCCGGGTCGGTGAAGCTCGGCCAGCCGGTTCCCGACTCGAACTTGGTGTCCGAGGAGAAGAGCTCCGCGCCGCAGGCGGAGCAGCGGTAGATGCCGTCCTCCTTGGTGTGGACGTAAGTGCCGGTGAAGGGTCGCTCGGTCGCCTTGTGGCGGAGCACCTTGTATGCCTCCGGCGTCAGCTCCTGGCGCCACTGCTCGTCGGTCTTCTCGATGCGATTCGTCATTCCGCTCCTTTCGTGATGCATACGACCACTTTGACCCCATCGTCGTCGAAACGGTTCATCTCCCGCGCTAGTCCCAAGCGGTCTGCGAACCTTTTCCGCCGATGACCGGGTCACATCGCCGATGAGCCGTCTCGGGCACGAGCTGCGCTTCCGCCGTGATCACCGCTGGACCCCGTCACACATGTCCGCTTACCTGGACTCCGACGTGTCGGCCTTGGCGCGGGAGCGGCTTCAGCGCCATACGGCAAAGTGCCCCGAGTGCCGGAGCGTCCTCGAGGACCTGCGACTCATGCTCGCCCTCCTCCAGAGCGCGCCGGCGCCGGGACCGGTCGCCGACGTGCCGGCGATCGCCAGTGCCGTGTTGCGGCGCCTGCATGAGCCAGCCGACCGCTGATCCCGGTGACGAGCGCGCCCTGATCGCGCGTGCGCGCGCCGGAGACGAGAGCGCGTTGGCGCAGCTCGTAACCGAGCATTCGGCCCGCGTCTACGGCGCACTGCGGCGGTTCGGACTAGATCCACAGGAGGCCGACGAGGTCGCACAGGAGGTCTTCCTGCGCGCCTGGCGGGGCCTGGCGCGGTTTGAGGAGCGCTCGCAGTTCTCGACCTGGCTCTACCGGATCGCGTTCAACGAGGCCCAGCGGCGGCTCGCCCGGCGCCCGCCGGCGACGGCGTTCAGCCAGCCTGGCGACGAGGACGCGATTGCCGCGCTACCAGACGCGATCGGCACGGGCCCCCAGGCCCACACACTTGACCGCGAGTTCGAGCACATGCTCGAGCGGGCGCTGTCGCAGCTGCCCGCCGACCTTCGCGCCGCCGTCGTCCTGCGCGACCTCGAAGGGCTCTCCACCGAGGAGGCCGCAGCGGTGGCCGGCGTCCGGCAGGCGGCGTTCAAGAGCCGCCTTCATCGCGGGCGGATGCAGCTCCGTGCCCTGCTTGAGCCGTACCTCCAGCTCGAGCAGGCACACTGACTGACCCACTCGTCCTCAGCGGGCCGAGGGCACCTCGATGATGACGCCACACGCCGCGCACCCGGAGCGCTCGAAGTAACGCTGTGGTACTCCTCCGAGATCCCAGCCCTGGCGGTTCACCGTGGTCGGCGGATTGTGGATGTCCGAGATGTGTCGAGCAACTGCCGGTAGCTGACCGCGGACGGGTCGATGACGAGACCAGCTCCCCGCCCGGCGGCGATTCAGGCCGCCTCGGCTTGCGGTGCTCTGTGCGGGTTGGCCTGCCTCGGAAGAACGCGGTGCGCGGGAAGGCGCTAGCTTCCCCGACGTGTCCGAGCCGGGATTTCATTTCGTTTGCGTGCCATCCGCATTGCTCGGCGTGCCAGCTACGTGGGCGACCGAGATGCTCGGCGATGGCGAGATCGCGCTCCTCGCCGACGACGGCGGCTTCGCCGCGATCAACGAGGTTGCGCACACGCTGGGGCTGATCAGCATCCCGCTCGTACGGCGCGAAGAGACGGTGGAGCGTCAGCACGAGACCGTGATGGCATATGCCGATCGGCTTCCGCTCGTGTGGGTGGCCGAGGACTTCGGCGAGACCGTTAGCGCCTGGGCCCGCGCCCGCGGTCCGATGACGTTGC
Organism: Solirubrobacteraceae bacterium; assembly: GCA_049518835.1. Taxonomy (GTDB): domain Bacteria; phylum Actinomycetota; class Thermoleophilia; order Solirubrobacterales; family Solirubrobacteraceae; genus Palsa-465. The sequence continues at coordinate 3,754 of JBEKRJ010000302.1, read as the reverse complement.
TTGTCGAGGCGACCGGCTCGCTGTCTGAGGACGAACGCCGCCGGATCGACCGGTTCGTCGCGATCCTCGGGCGTCAGTCCGAGTAGCCAATTGGTACATGTGAGGGCGGCGGCGTTGCGTGCGCTGAGCGTTCGCCAGGTCAACGAGCGCAGGGAGAGATGCGGAGCCGTCAGCGCGAATCTGCGTCGAGCAACGCCTAGGGCGTGAGAACCGACAACAAGCTGCCCCGAGGTGCGATGATCGAGGCGTGCTCAGGCTGCGTGTTCTGGTTCTTGTCGGCGTGTTCGTCCTGGCTGCGCCGGCGCTCGCGTCGACGTCGAGCGCGCAGCTGTGGACAGCGCTCGATGGGACGGTCACATGTGGCATTGCGATCCACCCGCATAACACGCCGCCGATGCGGCTGCTGTGTAGCGGTAAGCCGGTGCCGGCGCCGTTGGCAAAGGGCATCGGCGATCCCGGCTTCGTCTTCCTCGGATCGACTGGGCGTCCATCGCTCGCGCGGCTCAGTCAGGATTCATTCGTCGGCGAAAATGCGGTGGCACTCAAACGCGCGAGCAAGTGGCGGATCGGACCGATCAACGTCGCGTGCACGATTGGCGGGACCGCGGTGCGGTGCGTCAACCGCTCGCATCACGGCTTCAGAATCACGAGGAGCTCCTACCTCGCGTTCTGAACCGTTTTGCGTGCCAGCGGCATAGCTGGCGCAGATAGGAACCACCACCGGGCGCTTCGAAGTGTGCGGCTGGAGAGCCGGCGGATCGTCGCGGCGTGCTTGATTGGTTGGATCTCGGTGCTCATTGCCGCAGCTGAACATCCCAGCTGTCGAATTGCGCGGCGAGCTGTTCGCAGCGTCGTGCGGTGTGGGTGAGATCGTCAAGGCGCCGGCTGGCGGGCTGTTCGCCCTGGCGGCCGCGTTGCCGCGGCGCGTACGAGACTAAGCTAGGCTAGGCTCGGCTAGCTGTTGGTAGGTTTCGGCGCAACCGCTCAGAGCAAAGGGAGGAAGCATCCCATGGGCACGATCACGACGACCGACGGCACGGAGATCTTCTTTAAGGACTGGGGCTCGGGCCAACCGATCGTGTTCAGCCACGGTTGGCCGCTGTCGGGCGATGATTGGGATAGCCAGATGCTGTTCTTCCTGCACAACGGCTACCGCGTGATCGCCCATGACCGGCGCGGGCACGGACGCTCGACACAGACTAGCGACGGTCACGATATGGATCATTACGCCGACGATCTGGCGGTGCTGACCGCTCATCTCGATCTCCACGACGCCGTCCACGTCGGGCACTCCACCGGTGGTGGCGAGGTGGTGCGCTACATCGCCCGGCACGGCGAGCGCCGCGTCGCGAAAGCGGTGCTGATCAGTTCGGTGCCGCCGCTCATGGTGAAGACTGACGCGAACCCTGGTGGATTGCCAAAGAGTGTGTTCGACGACCTCCAAGCGCAACTTGCCGCTAACCGCTCGGAGTTCTACAGGGCTCTCCCGTCGGGTCCGTTCTACGGCTTTAACCGGCCGGGCGTGCAAGCGTCGGAGGCGATCATCGAGAACTGGTGGCGCCAGGGAATGATGGGTGGAGCCAAGGCACATTACGACGGCATCGTCGCCTTCTCCCAGACCGACTTCACCGAGGACCTCAAGAGGATCACAGTGCCGGTTCTGGTGATGCACGGCGACGACGACCAGATCGTCCCCTACGCTGATTCCGGACCACTGTCGGCGAGGCTCGTGCAAAGCGGGACGCTGAAGACCTACAAAGGATTCCCGCACGGCATGCCGACCACCCAGGCCGAGACGATTAACGCTGACCTACTAGCGTTCGTGCAGTCCTGACCACCTCGCCGCTCAGGGTTCGCGGGGCCGTCCGCGGGGCCGTCCGCTTGCCGACTCAGGCGGTCGCGTGTGAGCCGAGATGAGGTTTGCGACGGCTGGTGAGTGTCGTCAGGTGGTGGCGTTGTGGGCGACTGGAATGCCCGAGGTCCATGGGACGACCTTGCCGAACTCGACGAGCTCGCCGTCGAAGGCGCGGGCCGCCGGCGCGCAGGCAACCCGCGCCGCGTTTGATGGAGGCCGTGGTTGGTGGCTGGCGCGACCGACTGCATGTCTGAATCGTTACGAACATGTCGTCGTCCTGGCGCAGCACGGTTCGGCGTCCGATAATGCCGAACCAACCGCAGCCTGACAGAGACCTCGCCGAGCGTGCTCGGCATCCCCGAGCGAAAGGACACCAATGCCACTCGCCGCTTCTACCTTCACCTTTGGCGACGGACTGCTCACAGTCCTCGAGCTCGCTTTCCTCTTTCTTTGGATTTGGATCGCGATCGGCGTCGTCTCCGACATCTTCCGAAGCCATGACCTCTCCAATTGGGCCAAGGCCTTGTGGGTGCTCTTCATCTTCGTTTTTCCGCTGATCGGAGTGGTCGGCTACCTGATCGTGCGCGGACACACGCTGCACGAACATCAAGCGCAAGACCGCGCGCAGTACGAAGCGTTCCGCCAGTTCACGCGAGGTCCGAACTCAGGTGGCACCGCCGACGACCTCCACAAGCTCGCCGACCTCAGGGATCGCGGGGTGCTGACCGACGAGGAGTTCGAACGCGCGAAGGCCAAGGTCCTCGGGTAGGAATTTGAGACAGCGCTGCCGTAGCGAGCGATAACGCCCAGAGACGTTCGGCGGCGTCTGGGTCGAGCGCGTACGGAGCGACGCCGGAGGGGGCAGTGCCGGCAGTCTCGGGGGGCAGCTTCTCGGCCTCGTTACAGTCTTCGAACTAGCGACCGCCGATGCCCTCGAGCTGTGGAGAGGTTGCGACCAGCACGCTCGTGGCCGCGCCTTCGGCGATCGTCTTGAATCGAATCGGCGCGCCGTTGATCGTCTGGGTCGTCGCGCCGGTGGTCGCCGCGGCGGCGCGCAACTGTGCGACCTGTTCTGGATCCATGTAGCGAGCGAGGTTGGTCTGCATGATCGCGCCGGGGTGGACGGCGTTGGCGGTGATCCCGTCGGGCGCCCAGTGGCTGGTCGCCCCGACCGCGAACAGAACGTTGGCAGTTTTCGACTGCCGTAGGCCAGTCACGGATCGTAGGGGCGCGAGCCGAAGTTGATGTCGTCGAACACGACCGGCGAGCGCAAGTGGCCGCGGGAGCTGAGCGATACGATCCGCGCGTTGCCAGCCGCCGCGAGCGCGTCGTGGAGGTGGAGCGCGAGCGCAAAGTGGCCGAGATGGTTGGTCGCGAACTGCAGCTCCCAGCCGTCTGGCGTCAGCTCGAGCGCTGGCAGCGCCATCACGCCGGCACTCGCGAGCGCGAGCGCGGTCTCGACGCCGATCCCCGACGAGGCGCCGGTGACGATCGCGTGCTGGCCGGAAAAGGTCGATGCCCTCGATCACCTCGGCGGCCGTCGAGTCAAATCCAAATGAGGTCTGAATGCGCGTGGTCGATGTCATGCCCCAAGTGTTCAGCGCGAAGCCCGCGCGGACAAGAGATCCGTTGATCCTGGATCCTGGTAGCGACAGGACCAGGATCAAACCTTCGGGCCGCGCGTATCGTTGCGAGGGACGTGGCCCGCGAGAACCTAATCGGCGAGTACCTGCGCGCGCGCCGCGAGCTTCCCCCGCCCGCGGACGTCGGGCTCCCCCACCTGGGTGGCCGCCGTCGCGTGCCGGGCCTCCGTCGTGAGGAGGTCGCGATGCTCGCCGGCGTCAATCAGCGCGGATTGGCGGTGTGGCTTCTGGGACGGAAGTAACGGCTTTGGCTGGT
>JBEKRJ010000301.1:0-6123 GCA_049518835.1 Solirubrobacteraceae bacterium | reverse complement strand
GGTTCTCTGCGGATGATGTCGGGTTCTTGCAGGGTGTCCCGAACGTGCTTGCGATGGCGTGGCAGCGCGGCGAGACCGAGCGTACGTTGCGGGTCAGCGAGGAGTTGCTGCGTGCAGGGTTTGAGGATTCGCCAATCGGGATGGTGCTCGCGAACCTCGACGGGACATTCCACAGGGTCAACGTCGCGTTCGCGCGGACGCTTGGCTTCGAGCATTGCGACGATCTTGTCGGTGTGTCGGAGGCGTCGTTGACCGATCCCGAGGACCGCGGCCATGATCGTGCCGCGCCCCAGGCGATGCTTGAGCAACGCGTGCCGTATTCGGGCGAGAAGCGCTACATCCGCGCCGACGGCGAGGTTGTCTGCGCGCTGGTCGGCGCTACCGTGGTGCGCGACCGGCGCGGCGAGGCGTTGATGTTCTTCACGCAAGTCAAGGACATCACCGAGTCAAAGCGGGCCGAGGCGCTGCTGTACGAGAGCCAGTCGCGCCTGCAGAGCATCGTCGACCACGCCCCGGCGTGATCTACCTCGTCGATCTCGACGGGCGGTTCGTGGTCATCAACGACGAGTTGGAACAGATGCTCGGCGTCTCCCGCCAGCAAGCGCTGGGCAAGAGCAGAGGACAGGTTCTCGCGGCGGGCGTCGCGGCGCGGCACCGCGCCAACGATCTCGAGGTGCTGCGCCGCGGGACGGCGCTCACGTTTGAGGAGACGGCGTCGCGACCCGACGGCGAGCACATCTACGAGTCGGTGAAGTTTCCGTTGCGAGACCAGGACGAGCGGATCTACGCAATCGGCGGGATCTCAACCGACATCACCGATCGGCGAACCGCCGAACGCTAGCGCGAGCGGGCGCTGGTAGACCTCGAGGAAGCACAGCGGCTCGCGCGGGTCGGCTCGTGGTCCTGGGATCCGGACACCGAACAGGTCAGGTGGTCGACGCAGATGTACGCGATCTTTGGCCGCAACCCCGGGCATGGCCCGCCGAGCATCGGGACGTTTGTCACCTACGCGCACCCGGACGATCGCGAGCGCATCGCCGACGCCTATGCGCAAGCGCTAGCCGTCGACGCCGCGTTCGAGCTCGAGTGCCGGATCGTCGCCGGCGACGGGCGCCAGCGCACCGTGCACGCCCTGGCGCACAAGGAGGCTGCACGCCCGGGCTGCTATCTGGGCACAATCCAAGACGTCACCAGACAGCGCCGCGCCGAGCGCGAACGCCTCCAGCTGCTCGAGACGACCGCGCGGGCGGAGAGCGCGAACCGCGCCAAGAGCGAGTTCCTGGCACGGATGAGCCACGAGCTGCGCACGCCGCTGAACTCGATCATCGGCTTTAGCCAAGTGCTGCAAATAGAAGGACTCGCGCCGCGCCAGGGCGAGGACATCGGACAGATCCTCAAGGCCGGCAACCAGCTGCTCGCGCTGGTCAACGAGGTGCTCGACCTCGCCCGGATCGAGTCCGGCCAGATGACGGTCTCCGTTGAGCCGGTCGCGCTCGCCGACACGATCCGCGACGCGCTCGCACTCCTCGCTCCCACCGCACGCGAGCGCCACGTCAGCCTCGCTTGCGACACCGACGGGCTCGCCGACGACGGGCACGTCCACGCCGACCGCCCGCCTCAACCAGGTGCTCCTGAACCTGCTTTCCAACGCAATCAAATAATTCAAATACAACCGGCCCGGCGGGCGAGTCGACATCTCATTCCAGGCGATCGGCAACGCGCGCGTGCGAACCGCGATCAGCGACACCGGCACCGGGATCGCGCCCGAGCAGCTCGCGAAGCTGTTCGAACCGTTCGAGCGACTCGGCGCCGAACACACCGAAATCGAAGGGACAGGACTCGGGCTCGCGCTGTCAAAGGGGCTGATCGAGGCGATGGGCGGCACGATCGAAGTCGACTCAACCGCCGGCGTCGGAACGACGTTCGTGATCGAGCTGGCGGCAGCCGAATCACCCGCAAAGCAACGCCAGCCCAGCCCCAGCGATCGAGAGCTGGCCGAGCCTGGCGGCCCAGGCGCCAGCCGGCAGCTGATCCTCTACATCGAAGACAACCTCTCCAACCTCACGCTCGTCGAACGGATCCTCGAACGACACGCAGACGCCGAGCTGATGCCGGCGATGCAAGACACGATCGGATTCGAGCTCGCGCGCCAGCACCGCCCCGATCTGATCATGCTCGACCTCCACCTCCCCGACATGCCAGGCGCCGAGGTGCTCAAACGCCTCAAGACAAAGCCATCAACCCGCGACATCCCCGTCATCGTGCTCACGGCCGACGCCAGCGGACGACAAGCAGAACGCGTCAAACAGTTCGGCGCCGCCGGCTACCTCACCAAACCCCTCGATGTCGCCAAACTCCTCGAGATCCTCGCCGACAAGCTCGGCGCACAGCCCGATACGGGGGAAGCACGCAACAGGAATTGACGGCATTGACGCTAAGCAATCCACGATAGGTCAGTCCCCCAGTTCAGGCACGTCTACACGCGACCCATCGCCGAGGATCCCATCGATTTGGGCTGTTCGTCGACCAATAACATAAACATAACACGCCTATATAAATAAGCGACCCCCACGGACCGCGCGACTGCGCCTTTGCGCTCACGCTGCCGGACTCGTCTCGTAGACGCGGCTGCCGGGGGGCGTGTGGCGGGCAGTTGTCCGCGGGCGACCCGGTGGCAACGATCCGGCGGTCGATCCCCGAGCGCGTCGGCGATGCGGCTACTCGGGGGCGACGATTTCGACGGCTCCGAAGCCGTCGAGTGGCTGGTCGATGAAGAACATTTCGACGGTGACGTCGGGCTCGACGTGGGCTTGGGAGAGGAACGCGAGGACTTTGCGGCCGGTGAGCTCTTCGATCGTGTCGGTGAAGCGCTGGGTGACCATGTGCTGGAAATCGTGGCGCATCCAGACGACCCGCTCGGGCTGGCCTGAGTCCATTATTGTCTGCTCTAACGGGGTGAAGCCGCTGCCGCGCATCACGACGACGATGATGTCGTCCAGCGCGTAGGTCTTGGCTTTCATCGGTCCGCGGCCGTAGTGCTCGCGCAGGATCGCGACGATGCTGGTCGAGATCTCCGCCAGTAGCTTGCCGCCTTCGAGGCGCTGCTCGGCTCTCTCGGCTTGAGGTCTTTCCAATTGCTGGCGCTCCCGTGTCCAGCGGGGCCGGCGAGACCCCGGAGTCCGTCGCTTGCGTTTGACCCGGCCTTGTCGGGTCGCGGAACCCGAGAGGACCCTGTCGTGCCAGCAGCGTACCGCCGCGCCTGAAAGCGTGCAATCGAGCGGGGGCTTCGGCTGGCGGGGCGGGCTCGAGCACGAACACCTCGACGGCATCCTCGCCTTCGGCGCTGGTGCCGCTCAGGAAGGTTCGGACGGTGCGGGCGGTGAGTCGCTGGACGGCCGCGACCAGTTGCGGCTGCATCGCGCGGGCAAGCGCGTCGCGTTGGACGCGCCCGAGTTCGGCGCGGCCCGCGGCGATGAGGTTCGCCTCGGCGTTCGTCGCGCCGTCCTCGAGCAGGCGCACGACGATGTCCTGGTAGAGGAACGCTCGCGAGCGGGTCGCGCCGCGGCCGGTGAAGTCAGCGACCAGCTTGCCGATCTCGTTCGCGAGCGCTGTGTGCAGCGGTCTCCCTGTCAGCCCGTGCCCTGAAGGGGTCATCGCGGATCCAGTCTGTATCTCGTCGGTGATGAGACCGCCGCGGGGGAGAGAGAGCGAACGACCCGATGAAGGCTAGGCTTGCTGCCGGCGCCAGCCTACTCGCTCCGCGCTGCCGGACCGGCCGGGTCCAATGTTTGCCGCGGATCTCGCCGGGTGGGAGCGAGATCCTGCCTGCGGCGTATCCGACTATGCTGTATGTAGCGATTCTCGCGGTGGTCGTTCGCATACGGCGTCGCGGTGTTGCTTTTCATTCCAGCGGAACGATTTCGCGGTCACGGTGTGGCCGCCGCATTCTGGTCCGTCGTCAACGATTGGCTTCTTGGACTCAGGAGTTCGCTCATGCCTGGCTTGCCGCTGGCCGGCGCCGCCGATAGCTCACGAGACCCCGGTCGGCTAGCGCGATCCGCGGCGGTCGAGCCAGCCGACGGTGATCCGCTCATAGGCGGCGACCTCGTCCAAGGTCACCAAGGCGGCCGCGGTCGTCGCGGCAACCCATCCACGGGTGCGAATCCGCTATGGCCAAAGTCCGGCAGGTCGTCATGACAGCCGGCGAAAGAGAGTTCTGATGTCAGAAGTGATGCGGCAAGACACGCGCGTTGATGGTACGGATGACCTGCGCCTCGTTGAGGCGGGCTCGGCCGAACGAGCCGATGATTCTTACCCCGCTCGTGGTTCGCCGACCGGCGGGCTGGCCGAGTTCTCCTGGCGGGCTGCGCGTACTAGCAACACCGAAGACCTGTCGGCGAGCCTGCCTACGCGCCGGCGGGCGCTGGTGCGGCGGCGGCGGCGTCCTGAATCTTGGCGAGGAGGGGATGCTGGTCGAGAGCCGCGTACGCGCGGGTGGGCGCTGGTGCGGCGGCGGCGGCGTCCTGAATCTTGGCGAGGGCGGGATGCTGCTCGAGCGCAACAGCGACCTCGAGGTCGCCAAGACCGTCCGCTTTGAGCTCTGCGGAGCGGACTTCCGCTACACCGGCCACGCCACGGTCACGCACCGAGATGACGGGTCAATCGGCCTGCAGTTCGTGACCTGGGACGGCGATTCCATGAACCGGTCGGTCCGCGCGCTCGTGGCTGCGCGACTGCGCGGACAGCAGCTGCCAGCGCAGCATGCCGGCAACCTGGCCGGGGCGCACGCGCACGCGCGAGATGCCCGAGAGGATCAGCGGGCGGCCGTCAGCCGGCTCTCGGCAGTCATCGACGGTACGCCGGGAGCGACCACAAGGCGCCACCACATACTCAACGCGGCCAAGCACGGGATCCTGATCGATGGCCTCATACGCCCTGGGGTACCGGTAAGAAACGCGGCACGAGCCGCAAACGGCGACGCGCCCAGCAGATCTTCCCGAGCTATCGGCGTGCACCTAGAGCCTCTTCTGGTTCCGAATCGATCGCGCAAGCCGCTGCTTCGCCAGGACTCCACATCGCCATGAGTCGCCGGGCGACATCAGACGGCACGTTTGTTCGGACTCGGCTTGTTCTCGGAACTTTCTCGCCCGCCCGTCCGCGGCTCGTGACACGGTTCTTAGCACAGCCCCGATCTGTCGGCGCTCGCGTTTCGTTCGTGCTCGCGGGCCGCGGCATCTACCATCCCGCGTCGGGTCGCGTCGCATATCGCCGCGGCAGGAGCGCCGAGGTTGCGGTCAATCATTGGCACTGCGCGCCAGAAGCCATTCGCGCTCTGGTCAGCAGCGAGGCCGACCTCGGCGCGCCGGCACAGGCCCACATCAGCGACTGTCCTGACTGTCTCAGATGCCACGCCGCGAACACGAAAAGCAGGCTGGTCAGCCGCCCACGCAGCCGCGACCGCAAACCCCACACAAGCAACAACCCGGTCACCAGGCGGCACTCACAGCCAGGCTTCTCCGCGAGCGCAAACGACTGGTATCTGAACTGTCCGCGCAGCGGGCGCGATCGCTCGCGTTGGCGCACTGCCCACGGTGCACCGGGTCCGCCCGCACCCGGGCCGCAATGTTCGCGTCCATGCTGCGGGCAGGGCAGTCATATGCCGCTGGCGCGCCGTCCGCCCACGCCGGTGCTCGGCAGCCAAGCGCCGCGCACGGCGCGACACCCGATGCCAGCCATCGCGATCAGCACGCCAGCGTGGAAGTGTGCTTTCCGGGGCGCGCGACTGAAGACGCCGACCGTGATCGATGGGGATAGGTGACGCGCTGAGCAGGCAAGATGACGCACGCCGCGACGTCGGGTTGGTGCTCGGTGGCGGCGGCGCGCGGGGCGCCTACGCATCCGGGGCGCTGACGGTCCTGCTGCCCGAGCTCAAAGATCAGGTCAGCGTGATCGTCGGGACGAGCGCGGGCGCGCTGATCTCGGCGTACCTGGCGGCCAACTGGCATCGTCCGGTTGAGGAAGCGATCGACGACGGGGTGCGGTTCTGGCGCGAGCTGCGCTTCGGCGACGTGCTCGCGCCGCTGATGGCGCCCCGCGGCGCCGCCCGATTCTTGCGCTACATCG
>JBEKRJ010000300.1:0-6130 GCA_049518835.1 Solirubrobacteraceae bacterium | reverse complement strand
CGGCGGCGGCCAGGTGAGGTGCGAGCGCCGCGCGCCAGGCCTCGGGCTCAAACGGCCGACACAGCGTGCCGGCGACGCCGTGCAGGGCAGCCGGAGCGATGCCCGCCGGCGTCGCCAGCACCGGGACGTCGCAGGCCAGCGCCTCGAGCACGGCGAGCCCGAAGCCTTCCCGCTCGGAGGGAACCAGCACCGCGTTGGCCGCGTTGACCCACAGCGGCACGTCGGCAGGCTCGACGTCGACCAATGTCAGCAAGGGCGTGTCGCCGGCGACCGCGCGCGCCCGGTCATAGCGCTTCTCCTGGCGCCTCGGATCGGCTGCGAACAGCACGTAGGGCCCGGCGCGGTCCAAGCCAAGCGCGGCGCGCGCCTCACCGCGCGCGCGCGGCCGGAAGCGGTCGATGTCGACGCCGCATGGCAGCACCGACGGGGCAGCGCGGGTGGCCCAGCGCGGGATCGCGGCGGCGAGCTGCGCCGAGGCGGCGGCGACGAGATCGAGCAGCCGCAGCGCCGACAGCGTGATCGCGCGCGACCGGGGATGTGACAGGTCGGTGCCGTGCAGGGTGACGGCATGCAGGCGGGCGGGGACCGCAAGCGCCGGCCACGCCGTCAAGCCGTAGTGCGCGTGCACGACGTCGAATCGCCGTTGGCCGTAGCGCCGGCGCAGCGCGGCTGCAGCCCGCACGTAGGTCGCCGGCGAGCCCGATCCGGGCGCGAACGTGAACAGCTCGAGCTCGACCTCCGGAATCCGTCGCAGCGCCTGTACCTGGTCGTGGACGAAGCTCCCGAGCGCCGGGTGCTCACGGCTTGGGTACATGTTCGTGACGATCAGTGCGCGCATCGGCTGAAGCCGCGAAGCGTGCGGCGCTGCGCGCCGCCGCCCGGAGCTTTGGCAGTATGGACGTCGATGACCGCTGCTCCTGAACAGCCGGTCGCCGTGTTCGACTCCGGCGTCGGCGGACTCACGGTGCTGCACGAGCTGCTCGTCTCGTTGCCGACCGAGGACTACGTGTACCTCGGGGACAACGCGCGCCTGCCGTACGGCAACCGCACCCCCGCCGAGCTGCGGCGGTTCGCGATCGAGATCGCAGATCATCTGCTGGCGCAGGACGCGAAGCTGCTGGTGGTCGCCTGCAACTCGGCCAGCTCGGTGGCGCTCGACGCGATCGAGCGCCATCTCGCGCCGACCGGCCGGCGGATCGACGTGATCGGCGTCGTCGCGCCCGCGACGCAGCTCGCGGTCGCCGGCAGCCGCACGGGGCGGATCGGGCTGCTGGCGACGCCGGCGACGGTCGCCAGCGGCGCGTACGAGCGGGCGGTGCTCGCCGCCGATCCGCACGTGCACCTCGAGGTCGTGCCGTGCCCTGACCTGGCGTCGATGATCGAGCTCGGCGCGACCTTCGACGACCAGCTGGTGGCGATCGTGCGCGGCTATTGCGCGCCGCTGCGTGAGGCCCAGGTCGACACGGTGATCCTCGGTTGCACGCACTATCCGCTGATTGCGCCGTTGCTGCAGCGGATGCTGGGGCGGGGCGTGGCGCTGGTCACCTCGGGCGCCGGCGTCGCGCGGTCGGTCGAACGCGCGCTGGCCTCACAGGGGTTGCTCAACCCGCAGCCCGACGAGGGCGCTTACAGCTTTCAGTGCACCGGCGACGTGGCGTCGTTTCGGTCGCTCGGGACGCGCTTTCTGCAGATGCCGCTCGGCGATCTGGCGCACGTCGAGCTCGAGGCCGGTGTGACCGCATGAGCCGCAGCTATAGCCGCGCTCCCGACGAGCTGCGCCCGACGACGATCGAGGCCGGGTTCGTACGCACGGCGACCGGCTCGGCGCTGATCTCGATGGGGGAGACGCGGGTGATCTGCACGGCCTCGGTCGAGGCCAGCGTGCCCCGCTTCCTGGCGGGCTCGGGCCGCGGCTGGGTGACGGCCGAGTACGGGATGCTCCCCGCCTCGACCGGGCAGCGCAAGCAGCGTGACGTCGCCAAGGGACGGCCCGACGGGCGGACGGTCGAGATCCAGCGGCTGATCGGCCGCTCGCTGCGCGGCGTCGTCGATTTCAAGGCGCTCGGCGAGCGCACCGTGTACGTGGACTGCGACGTGCTGCAGGCCGACGGCGGCACCCGCTGTGCCTCGATCACCGGCGGGCTGGTGGCGCTGAGGCTGGCATGCGAGCGGCTGCTGGCCGAGCGCAAGCTCGAGCGCTCGCCGCTGAGCGGCACGGTCGCGGCGGTATCTTGCGGGATCGTCGGCGGTGCCGCGCTGCTCGATCTGGACTACTCGGAGGACTCCAATGCAGAGGTGGACGCGAACGTCGTGATGACCGGAGCGGGAGGACTGGTGGAGGTGCAGGCGACCGCCGAGCGCACGCCGCTGTCGCGGGCGCATCTCGACGACCTGCTCGCGCTCGCGGCGCGGGGGATCGAGGCGCTCCGGGTCGTGCAGGACGACGCGGTCGCCGCGGCAGCGCCCTGACCCGGAGGCCGAGGTGCAACCCGCGTCGCTGGTGATCGCGACTCGCAACGCGCACAAGCTGGCCGAGTTCAGGCGCTTGTTGAGACCCGCGCGGATCGAGCTCGAGCCACTGCGCGAAGACGTCCGGTTGCCGCCCGAGGACGGTGACACGTACGCCGCGATTGCGCTCGCCAAAGCCCGCGCGGCCGCCGCCGCGACCGGCCGCGCGGCGATCGGCGATGACTCGGGGATCGAAGCGCAGGCGCTCGGCGGCGCTCCCGGCGTGCGCTCGGCGCGCTATGCGGGGGCCGACGCGACCGACGAGCGGAACCTGCGCAAGCTGATCCGCGAGGCGCCTGCGGGCAGCGCGCTGCGCTATGTCTGCGCGTTGGCGTACGTCGACCCGGAGCGCGGCGCCGAGCACGTGCTGCGCGGCGAATGCGCCGGACGGATGTCGGTCGCCCCGCGCGGCGCGCGCGGGTTCGGCTATGACCCCGTGTTCCTACCCGATCAGGACCGCCGGCAACGGACGATGGCCGAGCTCGAGGACCACGAGAAGGACGCGATCAGCCATCGTGGCAACGCCGCCCGGGCGTTGGTGCGGTGGTTGCGGCACTCGCCGTAGTCCGCGTCGACCCGCAGCCGATGCCCGATCCTGTCAGTGCAACGCAGGGCAGCGCCGCGCCGGCGCTCAAGCGGCGCGCCGCTGCGCTGTCGGTGATCTCCAACTCCGTGCTGATCCTGATGAAGGTGATCGCCGGCACGGTCACGGGCTCGATCGCGATCCTGACCGAGGCGGTGCACTCCAGCATCGACCTCGTCGCCTCGATCGTCGCCTTCTTCTCGGTGCGCAAGGCCGGCGAGCCCGCGGACGAGACGCACCGCTACGGTCACGAGAAGATCGAGAACCTGGCGGCGGCGATCGAGGGAATCCTGATCCTCGTCGGCTCGGCGGCGATCGCGTTCGAGGCGGTGGCACACCTCGTCGGACATAGCCGGGTCCACACGGTCGGGGTCGGCATCTTCGTCGTTGCGTTCTCGCTCGTTCTCAACGTGGTCGTGTCGGCGCGGATCGCCCGCAACGCGCGGGCGACCGAGTCGCCGGCGCTCGAGGGGGACGCCGCCCACCTGCGCACCGACGCGATCACCTCCGGGGCCGTGCTCGTTGCCCTGGCGCTCGTGAACGTGACCGGGACCCAGTGGATCGATCCCGCGGTCGCGCTCGCGGTCGCGGGCGCGATCCTCGTCACCGGCGTGCGGCTGCTGACCCGCTCGTCGCGCGTGCTCGTCGATCACGCGCTGCCGGCGGACGAGGTCGAGGCGATCCGCGCCGCTGTCGAAGCGTTCGCGACCCAGGGCGTCGTCGGCTACCACGAGCTGCGCACGCGCCGTGCCGGCTCGCGCCGCTATGTCGACCTGCACGTCCAGTTCCGGGCCGGGACCTCGCTCGAGGGCGCCCACAGCACCGCGCACGAGCTGCAGGACGTGATCGGCCAGCGGCTCAAGGGCGCCGATGTCCTGATCCATCTCGAGCCCGCCGACCGCGTCCGACCGGGCGAGACGATCGGACCGCTGACCGGGTAGCGCCCAAGCGCACGGCGTGCCCTGCCGCAGCGGCTCCGCGGGCCCTAATCTAACTACTAAGGGCGCACGCCAGAATTATCGCTGGTTTTGACGGCGTCTGCTCGGGCCTGGGCCCGCTCCGCATCCAGCCTCGCCGGAACGGGCCCGCCCGAGTCATCCGGCTGCCTCTAATCGAGGTTGATCGCGGCCGAGATCGCGACCGCCAACGTCACCCCGGCGTAGCCGTAGTAGCCGTCGAGCACGAGGATCAGCACGGCGATCAGGCACACGAGCACAGTCGCAAGCCACGCGATACGGGCGAGGTCCACGCCACAATTCTCCTCGGGACGGCGGCGGCCGCGGCGCTACAGCCCCCAGAACGAGTTCCAAGGCGTCGTCCACGGCTCGTTGTTCGTCGAGGGCGAGACGGCCCACGCAGCGGTCCAGCCGATCCAGGTCGACGGCCCGCAGTTGCTCGATCAGCACCCGCGTCACGTCCGCACCCATTCTCACCTCGGGACGAAAGGTCGCCGCTGCAGCGCTTCGCGACGTCGGCGCGACGATCGCCGTCGAGAGTCCCAGCAGGGCATCTGCTTGCACGATCACGCCATCGCGCGGGCCACGTTGCTCGTGGCCACGGCCCGGGGGCAGCCTGACGCCGTAGATATCGCCGCGTAGACAGGGCGCGCTTGGACGCTTCGTCGAGACGAGCGCGGACCACGCGGGAAGCCATGCCGATACTGTAGCACGTATTGTGCCACAGAAGCCGGTGCGCGGCCGGCCCCTGTCCGTGCGCCGTGTTAGCTTCGAGCGTTCCTACCACCTAGAAGGGAGGCAGCAAGTGACGAAGTCCGAGTTCGTCGATCAGGTTGCCGATCGCGCCGGATTGAGCAAAAAAGACGCCGCGGACGCCGTGGAGGCATTCCTGGAGACCGTCGAGGACGCGCTCAAGCGGGGCAGCGAGGTCACCTTCTCCGGGTTTGGCAAGTTCAGCGTGTCGGAACGCAGCGCCCGCGAGGGACGCAACCCGGCGACCGGCGAGACGATCCAGATCGCGGCCTCTCGCGTGCCGAAGTTCACCGCCGGCGCGGCGTTGAAGAAGGCGGTGAACTGACGGCGTCCCGGTCGACGCAAATGCCGTTGATCGCGGTGGTGAGCTGATGGCCACGCAGCCGGCGCGGGCGCAGCTCTCGCCGCAGGGCTTTGGCGAGCGGCTCGCAAGCCGCGTCGCGGCGCGGGCCTCGCAGCTCGTGCTCGGGCTCGATCCCGACCCCGCCCGCTTGTGGCCGCGCGCGGTCGAGCTTGCGGGCGGGGCCGGGACCTCGCCGCTGGCGCCGGCGGCGCGTGCCGCGGTTGCGGTGACCGCGCACTGCGCGCTGGCGATCGAGGCGGCAGGCGAGCAATGCGTCGCCGTCAAGCTCCAGGTCGCGTGCTTCGAGCGCCTCGGCGCGCCGGGCTGGGCGGCCCTCCGTGAGGTCGCGCAGCGTGCGCGCGAGCGCGGCCTGCTGGTGATCGCCGATGCCAAGCGCGGCGACGTCGACGTCACGGCGACGGCCTACGCGCAGGCGTTCCTCGGCGAGACGCCAACCATCTACGGGCCCGTGCCCGGCCTTGGGGCTGATGCGCTGACGGCCAACCCGCTGCTCGGGGGCGACTCGCTGGCGCCGCTGGTCGCGACCGCGCGCGCGGCGGGGGCCGGCCTGTTCGTGCTCGTGCGCACCTCCAACAGCGGCGCGGCAGACGTGCAGGGACTGCAGTGCGCGGGCGGCGGATCGGTCAGCGAGCGGCTGGCGGCGATCGTCGCGCAGCTGGGCGCGGCGGGATCGCCGGGCGCGCCGTTGAGCGATGTCGGTGCGGTGATCGGCGCCACCGTGCCGGACAGCTTGTCCGCGCTGCGGCAGTTGATGCCAAGGGCAGTGTTCCTGTTGCCCGGGGTGGGTGCCCAGGGCGGCAGGGTGCAGGACCTCGCGCCCGCGTTTGCGCCCGGGCCGGCGGGCGGGCTGGTTGCCGTCTCGCGCGGGATCGTGAACGCCTACGAGCGCACGGGCGGTGACCCCGCGGCGGCCGCTCGTCGCGAGGCGGCGGCGCTGCGCGAGCTGGCGTGGCGCGTCGCGACGTG
>JBEKRJ010000299.1:0-6134 GCA_049518835.1 Solirubrobacteraceae bacterium | reverse complement strand
TTGATGATGTCGTCGGTGCGGGCCATCACGAACACGTAGCCCGCCTCGTCGATATAGCCGGCGTCGGCGGTCTCGTAGTAGCCGGGGAACGAGGTCAGGTAGGTGTCGCGGAAGCGCTCGTCGGCGTTCCACAGCGTCGGCGTGGCGCCCGGCGGCATCGGCAGCTTGACCGCGAGCGCCCCGGTCTCGCCGGCGCCGACCGGCTCGCCGGCGCCGTCCAGCACGCGCAGGTCCCAGCCCGGCACGGGCCGGGTGGGCGAGCCCGGAATCACCGGCAGCAGCTCGATGCCGATGCAGTTGGCCGCGATCGCCCAGCCGGTCTCGGTCTGCCACCAGTGGTCGATCACCGGCACGCGCAGCTGCTCCTGCGCCCAGCGCAGCGTCTCCGGGTCGCAGCGCTCGCCGGCCAAGAACAGCGTGCGGAACTTCGACAGGTCATAGCGCTTGATGTGCGTGCCCTCCGGATCCTGCTGGCGGATCGCGCGAAACGCGGTTGGCGCGGTGAACATCGTGCTCACGCCGTGCTCGGCGATCACCCGCCAGAACGCTCCCGGATCGGGCGTCCCGACCGGCTTGCCCTCGTACAGGACGGTCGTGCAGCCGTGCAGCAGCGGCGCGTAGACGATGTACGAGTGGCCCACGACCCAGCCGACGTCCGACGCCGCCCAGTAGACCTCGCCGGGCTCGACGTCGTAGAGGTTCTTCATCGACCACTTCAACGCCACCGCGTGACCGCCGGTGTCGCGCACGACGCCCTTCGGGTTGCCGGTCGTGCCCGACGTGTAGAGGATGTACAGCGGGTCGGTGGCCTGCACCGACACGCAGTCGGCGGGTTGCGCGGCGGCCACGGCGTCGGCCCAGGTGATGTCGCGCTGAGGATCGATCTCCGCCTCGAGCTCGGGGCGCTGCACGATCACCGACCTCGCCGGCTTGACGTCGACCTGCTCGATCGCCGCGTCGAGCAGCGGCTTGTAGGCGATCACGCGGCCGGGCTCGATCCCGCACGACGCGGACACGATGACCTTCGGCTGGGCGTCCTTGATCCGCCCGGCGAGCTCGTGCGCGGCAAAGCCGCCGAACACGACCGAGTGGATCGCGCCGATCCGCGCGCAGGCGAGCATCGCGATCGCCGCCTCGGGCACCATCGGCATGTAGATCACGACCCGGTCGCCGCGCTGCACCCCTTGCGCCGCCAGCGCGCCCGCGAACAGCGCCACCTCGTCGCGCAGCTCGCGGTAGGTGTACGTCGCTGCCTTGCCCGTCACCGGCGAGTCGTAGATCAGCGCGAGCTGATCGGCCCGGCCGCGATCCACGTGCCGGTCCAGCGCGTTGTAGCAGGTGTTCAGCTTCCCGCCCGCGAACCACCGGTAAAACGGCGCGCGCGAGTCGTCGAGGACCCGCTCCCACGGCTGATCCCAGTCGATCTCGCCGGCCGCCTGCGCCCAGAACTCCTCTGGGTGCTCGAGCGAGTGGCGGTAGATCTGCTCGAATCGCTCAGAGCGACGCGAGGACTGGTCGACGGAGGTCGTGTACGTGGAGCCGGGCATTACATCTCTCTCTCCTCGGGGCGTTATCGGGCCGCGCGCTGGCAAGCGCAGCAGCGGATCTTCAGCCTGAAGCTCGCAACGGGCGCGGTAAACCGAAAGAAACCACATCCGCGCGCGGACGACTACCGAATGCGCCGGCCTTAGGTCTCCGACTGGCGCAGGACCTCCGCCAGCAGTCCGGGCCAGTGCTCGCGCAGCGCCACGTGGCCCATGAACAGGCCGAGGTGACCGCCGGCCGTCACGTCGCGGACGACCAGCTCGGGCGGCGTCGACGCGTGCGTCGCGATCGCGAACACCTGATCGGGGGGCGTGATGTGATCGGTCGCTCCGGCGAGCAGGTTCAGCGGCATCTCGAGGTGGGCGAGGTCGACGCGCTGGCCGCGCACGTGCAGCGAATTGCTGACCAGCGCATTGTCACGGAACAGGTGACGCACGATCCACAGATAGAACGCCCCGGGGATGTCCTGGGTGTGCTTGAACCAGTCCTCGAACTCGCGATAGCGCGCCACGTAGTCCGGATCGTCGACGTGCAGCAGCAGCTGCAGCTGGCGCGAGATCTCGTTCGCCGGCTGGATCATGATGAACCCGGCGACCATGTGCTCGCCCTTGAGCACGCCGCCGTCGGCCGCCACCAGCGACTCGTAGTAGCGCAGGTCTCCGCCCGGGGCGAGATGGCGCAGCACCTCGTGCACGATTGGCTCACCGGCGTGGAAGTCGATCGGCGCGCCGGCGATCGTCAGCGTGTTGACCCGCTCGGGGTACAGCGCCGCATAGATCGTCGCCAGCCAACCGCCTTGGCAGTCGCCGATCAGGTTCACCCGCCCGCCGCAGTGCTCGATCGCACGGTCGATCACCTCGAGGTAGTCGTCGATCGACGCGTCGGCGGTCTCGCGGCTCGCGCCGATCCAGTCGAGCGACAGCGCGTGCTCGAGGCCGGCGGCGAGGATCGCCCCGATCTGGCTCTGCCCGGGCGAGTAGTCGACGATGCACGAGTCGTGGCCGGCCTGCGGCGGCAGCACGAGCGTCGGCACGAGCCCGCGCCGGCGGGAGGTCGAAAAGTCGCGCAGCCGCGCAAGCGGCGCCTCGAACACGATCTCGTTCGGCGTCGACCACGTCGGGCGCTCGCGTTGGGTGATCAGCGCCAGCCACCGGGGGACGTCGAGGACCGCCGGGCCGCGCGTGATCGCCGCGATCGCGATGTCGGTCATGCCGCTGACGGCGACCGCCCAGGCTTCGAGCCAGGTGTCGGCGAGCGCGGCGGAGGAGATCAACGGCGTCGAGCTGATCGGACTCGAACGAGCCGGCGCCGGCGCGAGCTCGGTCGTGGACGGCGGCGCGCTGCTCCGTGTTTCGGTGATTGCCATCGGTTCTCCTGTCCGGCGTGGAAGTCAGTGCTAACAACTTAGCTGTCCGCCGGCTAAATCAGCAAGCAGGTCCGTCCCGGCGGGGTGGTTGTCGCCGGCTCGAGGTGCGCCGCAGGCCGTTTGCGCGATCCCGGTGCTGCGGCTACGCTCGCCGGCATGAACACGGGATCTCCATCGGCAGCCAGCGCCGGCGCCGTCGTCGGCAGGGACGCGTTTCCAACCGGGATGCGCCGGCCCCGGATGCAGGGCCGCGTCGTGTTCGTGACGGGCGGCACGCGGGGGATCGGGGCGGCGATCACGCGCAGCTTCGCCGAGGCCGGGGCAGGCGTCGCGGCGGGCTACAGCCGCGGCACCGAGCACGCGGAGAAGCTCAAGCACGAGCTGCAGGGTCGCGGCGTGCGGGCGAGCGTGCATCAGGGCAACGTCGGCGCCGCGGACGACTGCCGGCGCACGGTGGCGGAGGTGATCGAGGCCCACGGCCGGCTCGACATCCTCGTCAACAACGCCGGCATCACGATCGACAAGACCGTGCTGAAGCTGACCGACGACGACTGGTACAAGGTGATCGCGGTCAACCTGTCGGGCGCGTTCTTTCTGTCGCAGGCGGCGCTGTCGCACATGATCGACCGGGGCTCCGGGCGGATCATCATGGTGTCGTCGATGATCGCCGAGATCGGCGCGATCGGGCAGGCGAACTACGCGGCGTCGAAGTCGGGGTTGTTCGGGTTGACGCGGACGCTGGCGCGCGAGGCGTGCTTCGCGCTCGCGCGGGCCGGCAAGCTGACCGAGGACTCGATCGGGATCACGGTCAACGCGGTCTCGCCGGGGTATACAGCGACCGAGATGCTTGGGTCGATTCCCGACAACGTGCTCGAGCGGATCAAGTCGCAGATCCCGGTCGGGCGCCTCGGCCGACCGGACGAGATCGCGCGGGTCGTGCACTTCCTGGCGTCCGATCAGTCGTCGTTCATCACCGGGCAGTGGTGGGATGTCAACGGCGGGCAGGAGATGTGACCGCGTGAGCGTCGCGCCTGCCGATCCGGGGCTGTCGGCGCGAGCCGCCGACGCGGCCGACGGCGGCGAGTCGCTCGGTGCCGTCAGCGTCGGTGCGCTGGCGGGGGCAGGCTGGCGGGCGCTGCGCGGGGTGGCGCCGGGCGCCAGCGCCAAGCGCTTGTCACGCGAGCTGGCCGCGATCGCGGTCGGACGCTCGCGGCTTGCGCCCGACCGCCAGGATTGGCGCTTTCGCGATCCGACCTGGAACGAGAATCCGGCCTACCGCCGGCTGAAGCAGGCCTACCTGGCGTGGGCGCGCGAAGTGCAGCAGCTGGCCGAGAACCCGGCGCTCGGATGGCGCGATCGCGAGCGAGCGCGCTTTCTCGCCGGGATCGTGACTTCCGGGCTGGCGCCGACGAACTGGGTCGCCGGCAACCCCGAAGCGCTCAAGCGCGTGTTCGAGACCGGCGGCGTGAGCCTGCTGCGGGGCGCCAGGAACCTCGCGCATGACATCCGTCATAACGGCGGGATGCCCTCGACGGTCGACGCGCGCGGGTTCGTCGTCGGCGAGAACGTGGCCGCGACCCCGGGGGCCGTCGTGTACCGCGACGAGGTCTGCGAAGTGATCCAGTTTGCGCCGAGCACGGCGCTGGTCCAGTCGCGGCCGGTGCTGATGGTCCCGCCGCAGATCAACCGCTACTACTTCATGGATCTCGCGCCCGGGCGCAGCTTCGTCGAGCACGCGGTCGCCCACGGGCTGCAGTACTTCACGATCAGCTGGCGCAACCCCGGGCGCGCGCAGCGCGACTGGGGGCTGGACAAGTACGCGGCGGCGGTGATCGCGGCGATCGACGTCGCGCGCGAGGTCACGCGCAGCGACGACGTCAACCTGCTGTCGCTGTGCGCCGGCGGGATCACTTCGGCGACGGCGCTCGCGCACCTGGCGCAGGACGGCGACGGCCGCGTGCGCTCGGCGAGCTTCGGGGTGACGCTGCTGGACTTCGCAGTGCCGGCGCCGATCGGGATGTTCGACGCGCAGGCGCTGCTCGGCCTCACCCGCCTGCGCGGGCGGCTGTCGGGCGTGCTCGACGGCCGCGCGCTCGGGTCGGTGTTCAGCCTGCTGCGACCGAACGACCTCGTGTTCAACTACTGGGTCAACAACTACCTGCTCGGCAAGGACCCGCCGAGCTTCGACATCCTCGCGTGGAACGCGGACTCGACCAACCTGCCCGCCGCGCTGCACGCCGACTTCCTCAACATCTTCCACGACAACCCGCTCGTGGCACCGGGCGCGCTGCGGGTCCTCGGCACCCCGGTCGACCTCGGCCGGATCGATCTGGAGACTTACGTCACCGGCGCGACCACCGACCACCTGACGCCGTGGCGCGGTTGCTATCGCACGACCCAGCTGTTGAGCGGTCCGAGCACGTTCGTCCTCTCAAACGCGGGCCATATCGCGAGCCTCGTCAATCCACCGGGCAACCCCAAGGCGCACTACTTCACCGGTCCCGCGGCGGGTGGCGACCCCGACCAGTGGCAGGCCGGCGCGCGCCAGCAGCAGGGGACGTGGTGGACGCACTGGGCCGCCTGGGCACGGGAGCGCGCCGGCGCCGAGCGCAAGGCCCCGAGCCGCCTCGGCAGCGCCACGCACCCGGTGATCGAGCCCGCCCCAGGCTCCTACGTTCGCGATCGCGCGCCGGGGGCTGCCGGCTGACGCCCGGCAGCCCGCCACGCCGATCGCTACCCGCGCCCGATCAGCATCGCGATGCCCTGGCCACCGCCGATGCAGAGGCTCACGAGCCCGAGCTCGTGGTCCTTGCGCTCCATCTCGTACAGGATCTTGGCGACCAGCACGCAGCCGCTCGCGGCGACCGGGTGTCCGAGCGCGATCGCGCCGCCGTTGGGGTTGACGCGCTCGTCGGCGTCTAGCTCGAGGTCCTTGAGCACCGCCAGCGCCTGCGCCGCGAACGCCTCGTTGAGCTCGAGCACGCCGACCTCGTCGAGCGTGCGGCCGGCGCGCTCGAGCGCCTTGCGCACCGCCGGGACGGGGCCGATTCCCATCGTCTTGGGCTCCACGCCGCAGACCGCATAGGACAGGATCCGCGCGCGCACCGGCGCCCCAAGCGCCTTGGCCTTGTCGGCCGACATGATCACGACCGCGGCCCCGGCGTCGTTGACGCCCGAGGCGTTGCCGGCGGTGACGGTGCCGTCCTTGTTGAACGCCGGCTTG
>JBEKRJ010000298.1:0-8354 GCA_049518835.1 Solirubrobacteraceae bacterium | reverse complement strand
GCGCCACACTCTCGATGAGGCGCTGTCAGAGACCGACAAGATCAACGAGAACATCAAGGAGATCCTTGACGTGCAGACCGAGGAGTGGGGTATCGAGGTCACGGTCGTCGAGCTGAGAGATATCCAGTTGCCTGACAGCATGAAGCGCGCGATGGCCCGCCAAGCCGAGGCTGAGCGCGAAAAGCGGGCCAAGATCATCGCGGCCGAGGGCGAGGCGCTGGCCGCCGGTGAGCTGGCTCACGCCTCCGATGTGATGATGGCCCATCCGCTCGCGCTCCAGCTACGCAACCTGCAGACCCTCGTCGAGGTCGCGGTCGATAAGAACTCCACCGTCGTTTTCCCCGCGCCGTTGATGAGCACGATCGGGGAGCTCGGCGCGTTCCTGGCTCGCGAGAGCAAGGCCGCCGGCGAACTCCCGGCTACACCGATCGTGCCGACGGTAGCGAGCAACGGCGAGCGGGTCCCCTCATGACCGTGGTGTGACACACAAAAGGAGCAGCGAGATGTTCAACAACGTGATTGTGGGTGTCGACGAGCAGCCGGGGAGCCGCGACGCGATCGCCCTTGCGAAGAACCTCGTGGCCGAAGCAGGTGAACTGACGCTCGTCCACGTGTACCACGACGGGACGATGCCCGTGCGCTCGTCAAACCCGGGAGTCCAAGCCGCCGAGCGCGAACGCTCACTCGCGTTGCTGGGTGTCGCCCGCGACGAGGCCCAAGTCCAAGCAGGACGGATTTGCATCGGCTCGCCGTCGGTCGGTCAAGGACTGCACCAGCTCGCCGAGCGCCAGCAAGCGGACCTTGTCGTAATTGGCTCATGCCGGCGGGGCCTGATCGGACGGGTGTTCGTCAACGACGACACCCGGGATGCGCTCAATGGCGCGCCGTGTGCAGTCGCCGTCGCGCCGGCCGGGTACTCAGAGCGCGCGGCTGTTCTGAGGGAGATTGGCGTCGGCTATAACGCTTCGCCCGAGAGTCAGCATGCACTCGCTGTGGCGCGAGAGCTGGCGACGGAGCGAGCAGCGAAGCTGTCGGCCTTCGAGGCGATCTCTTTGCCCGCCTATTGCTTCACCGCCCGCGGGGCTCCGGTCGGCGAGTCGATCGGAGCATACGTGGACCAGGCTCGCGAGCGGATCGCAGCGCTCGGGGACGTCGAGCCCCACGCCGCCTACGGCGCCGCTGCGGAGGAACTGACGGTGTACAGCGCGTCGCTGGATCTGCTGTTCGTCGGGTCGCGCGGCTATGGTCCGATCGGCCGACTGGTGCATGGCAGCACCTCGCAAGGGCTCGCACGCACTGCGCGCTGCCCCCTGATCGTGCTCACCTTGGCGACAGCGCCCGAGCTTGCCCGAGATGACACCGAGGCCGCTCTAGCGGCTACCGCGTAGGTCGATGTGGCGCCTCCAGGGTCGCAGCCGCCGGTGGCCAAAGTGGGAACCTTGGACGTGCGGGTTCCGCGGCTGCGCGGCGTCTCGCATGCGGTCGCGTTCTTCTTCGCGTCTGCGGCGGTGCTACGCGCAGTGGCGCTTGCGCCGCCAGGGCGTGCGAAGGTCGCGGTCACTGTCTACGGTGCCGGCCTGATTGCGCTGTTCGGTGCTAGCGCGCTCTACCACCGGTGGCCGGGGCCGCCGCGCTTCAAGGCGGTGCTGCAGCGCATCGACCACAGCACGATCTTCGTCTTCATCGCTGCGAGTTACACGCCGCTAGCGTTGATCGTTCTTCACGGGCCGCTGGTGTGGGTGGTCTTCGGGATCGCGTGGACGGGTGCGGCGGCCGGGGTGACGTTCTCGCTCGGCTGGATCCATGCGCCCCGCGGACTGATCGCGGGCAGCTACCTCGCGCTCGGCTGGGTGGCGCTCGTGGCGCTGCCTCAGTTGGTCGACCATCTGCGTCTTGAGCCGCTGTCGCTACTTGGCGGTGGCGGCCTGCTGTACTCCGCAGGCGCATTCGTCTACGCACGCCAACGGCCAGACCCGTGGCCGCGGACATTTGGCTTTCACGAGATCTTCCACGCGCTCGTGATCGTGGCGGCGGCTGCCCAATACGTCGCGCTAGTTGTCTGGGTGCTGCCCTCGGCGGGCGCGTGATCTCTGGCGCGAGAACACACAATTGACTACGCACACGCAAGCGCGGCTACGCCGGGAACGCCGCGTTACGACAATCGAAACGGCCCGAGTCAGATCAGATCGTGCGCCGATCTCCCAACCACAGGAAGGTTTCAATGACAGCCAAGAACGTCGACGAAGTAAAGGGACGCGTCAAGCGAGCAGCCGGAGTCCTGACGGGCGACGCCAGTCTCGAGCGCGAAGGCCGAGTCGATCAGGCCAGGCAAACGATCAAGGACGCGGTCGACAAGATCCTCGACCGCATCCCGACCTCGCGCCCGAACAAGAAATAGCCGCCCAGACCCCGCCTGCGGGCTGGAGTATGAAGACCACGCTTGGGATCGAGTCCCACACCTTGCCGGCACCGGCGATCGTTGCCGGGCTGGTGCTTGTGCATGACCAACCCTCCGCGTCGCCCGGTTACCCGTGCCGGGTGGCGCGTGAAGCCGGGAAGCGCGCCTGAGATGGCGGCGCGGGAGGCCGACCCGAGGAAGCCGATCCCGCGTGATGCGCGCGGCTGGCACGTCGCTCCGGCCCCGGACGGGCGGGGCATGCCCGAGGCGCCGACGAAGCGGGCGCCACATCGGTCGCGTGGGTTTGTCTGGTTCGTGGTCGTGCTGCTGGTCGTCAACGTGGGGTCGGTGCTGTTGCTCTCTCCCGCCGGCCAGCCGCGCGTGAAGGTGCCGTTCAGCCCCTACTTCGTGTCCGAGGTGCAGGCCGGTCAGGTCGCCTCGATTGCGTCTACGGGCGACACGATCGAGGGCACGTTCAAGTCAGCCGTGCGCTACCCGGCCGGCAACCGGAAAGCGACAGCGACCAAGCTGTTCGCAACCCAGGTCCCAACGTTCTGGAACAACGACCAGCTCGCCGCGCTGCTGCAGACACACGATGTCCAGATCAACGCGCAGTCGACGGTGCAGAAGACATCGCTGCTCGCATCGCTGCTGCTGGGTTTCGGGCCGACGCTGCTGATCGTCGGAGCGCTGGTCCTGTTGATGCGACGCGCCGCCAAGAGCGGCGGCGGCATGGGTGCGTTGAGCAGCTTCGGCCGCTCGAAAGCACGGCGGATCGATCCGGCGACGATCCGCATCACGTTCGCCGACGTCGCCGGGATCGACGAGGCCAAGTCCGAGCTCACCGAGATCGTCGACTTCTTGCTCGATCCAACGCGCTACGGGCGCCTCGGCGGACGGATGCCCCATGGCGTGCTGCTCTCCGGAGCGCCCGGGACGGGCAAGACGCTGCTCGCACGCGCGGTCGCCGGCGAGGCGCATGCAGCGTTCTTCTCGATCTCAGCCTCCGAGTTCATCGAGGCGATCGTCGGCGTCGGCGCCTCCCGCGTCCGCGACCTGTTCACCAAGGCCAAAGAGGCCGCACCGTCGATCATCTTCATCGACGAGCTCGACGCGATCGGCCGCTCCCGGCAGGGCTCGGTGTCGCTCGCCGGTGCCAACGACGAACGCGAGCAGACGCTCAACCAGATCCTTACCGAGCTCGACGGCTTCGAACCAGCCGAGGCCGTGATCGTGCTCGCCGCGACCAACCGACCCGAGATCCTCGACTCGGCGCTGCTGCGCCCGGGGCGCTTCGACCGCCGCGTCGCGGTACAGCCACCCGACCGGCTCGGCCGCCGACAGATCCTCGAGGTCCACACGCGTTCGATCCCGCTTGCCGACAGCGTCGACCTCGAGGCGCTCGCCGCGACAACACCCGGGATGGTCGGAGCCGACCTCGCCAACCTCGCCAACGAGGCCGCGCTGCTCGCCGCCCGCCGCAATCACAACAGCGTCGAGACCGCCGACTTCACCGACTCACTCGAGAAGATCCTGCTCGGTGCCCCCCGCGGGATCGTGCTGTCCGCCGTCGACCGGGAGCGGACCGCCTACCACGAAGCCGGGCATGCGCTGGTGGGAATGCTCACCCCCGGGGCCGACCCGGTGCGCAAGGTGTCGATCATCCCGCGCGGCGCGGCGCTCGGGGTCACCCTGTCGGCTCCCGACGACGATCAGGTGTCCTACACCCGCGAGGACCTGATCGGCAAGATCAAGGTGGCGCTCGGCGGCCGCGTGGCCGAGGAGATCGTCTACGGGACGATCACGACCGGAGCCGAATCAGACATCGAAGGGGTCACCGCGATCGCGCGTCAGATGATCGGCCGCTGGGGAATGAGCGAGGCGATCGGCTTCGTCACCGTGATCCCCGCCGAAGCACGCGGACCGTTCCTGACCGGCTCAGGCGAGACCTCGGAGGCCACCCAGCGCGTGATCGACGAAGAGGTGCGCAGGCTGATTGACGCTGCTCACGAGGAAGTCACCGCAGTGGTGGCCGCCCACCGCGACCAGCTCGAGGCGCTAGCCCACGCACTGTTGAAAGACGAGACGCTTGACGAAAGCGATGCATACGCCGCCGCGGGCATGCCAAGCCGACCCACAGACCCCGATGCGTCGTCATCGGCTGCGCCCCAACCCGTCCTCGGAAGCGCTTGACAGGCCCGCTCGCTGACCCGACACCAGGCCCGCATCGCCAGCATCTGCGCCTCGACGTCGTCTCCCAGCCGCGGGGTGTCAGTCGGTCTCGACGTCGAAACGATCTTGGGGAGCGGGCCGCCGCCGACGACGCTGACGTGCGGCGGCAGCAGCATTCCCTGCTGGTCGGTGATCGTGAAGCGGTTCGCTGAGATCGGGACAGCCCCGTGGACATTTGCGAACGTGAGGCTGGTTGGCCGGTGGCGCCTGCTTGTTGCGCAGATTCGCCGAGGGCGTCGACTACGAGCCGACGGGTCCCAACGAGTGCGCGCCCGCGGAGGCGGAGACGGCCAGCGGAATGCCGACCGCCAACGCTGCTAGCGCTGCCAATGCCCGGCGCCTGAACGAGAGCGCCCGGCGACGAACCGAGTGAGCATCACGATCCTTTCTATGCTCTTGAAATGACGCACGGGTCTCTAACACCACGGCTGTCCTGGTGTGGCGATTCTGTGAACGCGTGAGTCGAAGGCGCTTCTCGACACCGCTCGGTCTTCGGCCAACGGAGTCGTTTTGGCGTCGGCGTCGTGCTCGGTTCGGCCTGATACCCCTCATTGAAATTTCCGGCACTCCCGCGAAACCCGAATCTCGATCACCAGGCGCGCAGCCGCAGCTTTGAGGAGGCTGTCGAGGCGTTTCTGGCCGCGAGCGTCGGTTACCGGTTCGGTCGCGCGGCGCGGCTGCTCGCAGAGCATCCCGAGATCGCCGGGCACAGTCTGGCGACGGCGATCGTGCTCGGCGATGTGGGACGGGTCGAGCACGCGCTGCGGGCTGATCCTCGACTGGTGAGCAGACGCGATCCGCGCACGGGTTGGATGCCTCTGCACGCTGTTTGTGCGTCGCGCTGGCATCTGGATCCGGCCCGCGCACACGGTCTGCACGACGTTGCGAGGCGATTGCTCGACGCCGGTGCCGACGCCAACGGAGTGAGCGGCGACGGCCGTTGGGCGCCGTTGGAGTGCGCGGTGACCAGCGCGAACGCCGACCAGCGAAACGAGGCGATCGTCGGGCTGCTGCTCGATCGTGGTGCGTGCGTCGCGGACGGCGATCTGTATGCGGCGGGATTTGCCGGCAGTTGGTGTGTGCGAATGCTGCTCGGCTATGTCGCAGATGTGGGAGCGGTGGCCGAGATGGCGCTAGGCGCGCCGATCAGTACAGGGGACGTGGAGACGGTCAGGCTGCTGCTGGACGCCGGTGCTGACCCGAGGCGCTACCGCGATGGTGATGGCCGAAGCGTTGCCGTGCTCCCGCAGGCGCTCGCAGCGAAGGCTCCAACCGAGGTGATCGAGCTGCTGCTGTCCCATCGGGCTGAGGTCACGGCGCCGGGTGCGGACGGTCGCTCGCCCTGCCGGCTCGCGACGGCGCTGGACCGGGAGGACGTGGCCGCGCTGCTGATGCACTACGGCGCCCACGACGACCGGACGGCGGCCGATCGGCTGCTCGGCGCTTGTCGTCCTGCCCCAAGAGCTGACTTGCGAGGAGGCCGCCGCAATCGTGACCGCCGCGGAGGCGGGTGACGTCGTCGCCGTTGAGCTGATGCTGGACCTCGGGATCCCGATCGACGCGCGCAACGAAGGGCATGGCGCCACTGCGCTGCACGTTGCGGCACACTCGGGCAGCGTGCAAACCGTGAGGCTACTCTTGGCGCGCGGAGCGGACATCGACGCCCGCGACGGCGTGTTCGACGCCAACTCGCTGGCATGGGGGGCCGTTGGCAGCGGCCAGCAGCCCTCAAAGGCGCCGGACGCCGACTGGGAAGCAGTCGTCCGTACCCTCCTCGACGCCGGGGCATCGACCGAAGGGATCGTCCTGGAGGCCGGGGAGGTCAGCCAACCCAGTCCCGAGGTGGCGAGCCTCCTGCGCGGGCGAGGCGTTCCCAGCAGGTGACGGTCCATCCTTGACGTCGACCATTCGGCGACTGCGTGTAGGTCCTCGAATGACTTGGTCGAATTGCGGCACCGTCGAGACGCCGAAGCCGCCGCAGGCAGTCACGATCGTCGCTCGCGGCCGGTCGGGACCGTGCGACAGTCGGCCGGAGCGGTTACGAACAGCCCTACCTGTGCGTGGTTTGTGGATTCGCCCAAGGAGAGGAGTCGCTCAAGTTGAGCGCACCGGGGCCGATCGAGGTGGCGTGAGCATCATCGAGCAGATCATGGAGGCGGAGGCGCCGTCGAGGCCTCCGAGCGCCGCTGCTGAGGCGGCGGTCAACGGCGGGCGTGAGACCGGAGCGGCCGTTCAGGGTTCGGCGCGCCCCGACCGTGAGCCGGTCGTAAGGCCGTGCCCGGCGCGTCGGCGCACGAAGATTGTCGCCACCCTCGGGCCGTCCACGGACGGACGTATCGGGGAGCTAATCGAAGCCGGCATGGACTGCGCGCGGCTGAACTGCTCGCACGGGTCGGCGGAGGAGTTGCGCAGCCGCTGCACAGAGCTGCGAGCCGCCGCCCGAATGGCCGGTCGCCCGGTGGCGGTGATGTTCGACCTGCAAGGGCCCAAGATTCGCCTGGACGCGAGCATCGTCGAGCGCGATTTACGCGCTGGCGAGGAGGTCGTGCTCACCGTACCCGGCGAGGACATCGCCGAGCCGGGGGCGCTGTGCGTGGCCTACCCGCAGCTCCCCGCGCTCGTCTCCGAGCGCTCGGAGATCGTGATCGGCGACGGGGCGCCGCGCCTGCGAGTGACCGGCATCGACCAGACGCGCATCCGCGCGCTGACGGTGATCGGCGGTCGCGTGTCGTCCCGCAAAGGGGTCAACATCACCCACGCCCAGCCGAAGCTCCCTGCCATTACCGATAAGGACCGCGCGGACGCCCGGGTGGCGGTCGAGTGCGAGGCTGACTTCATCGCTCTGTCCTTCGTGCGCTCTGCCGAGGACGTCTGCGCCCTCCGCGAGTTGCTCGCCGAGCTCGGGTCCGAGGCGCGGGTGGTGGCGAAGATCGAGAAAGTAGAGGCGCTTGAGCACCTGGACGCGATCGTTCAAGCCGCCGACGCGGTGATGGTCGCCCGGGGCGACTACGGCGTAGAGGCTGGCATCCCGCAAGTCCCGGCCATGCAGAAGGACACGATTCGCTGCGCCGGACGCCACGGCAAGCTGGTCATCACTGCCACGCAGATGCTCGAGTCGATGACTTCCTGCCCGCTGCCGACTCGGGCGGAGGCCGCCGACGTGTTCAACGCTGTCGTGGACGGCACGAGCGCGGTCATGCTGTCGGCCGAGACGGGCGTGGGTGCCTATCCGCTGGAGGCGGTACGCACGATGGCCGATATCGCCTTGTGCGCTGAGCAGCAGGACATCTACTGTGAGCCTCACACGCTATCCGCGGGCGCCGACGGGGCGGTCATGCATGCCGCGGTGGCGCTGGCGCGCGATACGAACGCAGCCGCGCTGGTGGTGCCGAGCTCCCGGGGCGGGACAGTCAGGGCATGCGCGCGCTACCGGCCGAGACGGCCCATCTACGCACTATGCGACAACGAGCGCGTAGCCCGCCAGCTCAACCTGGAATGGGGCGTCTACCCCTCGATCTTCGAGCATCCCCGCAAAGCGCACAAGCTGCTCAAGCACGCGCTGTGCGACGTGACCGAGCGCCACGGCCTGAGTCCAGGCACTCCGGTTGTGATCACAGCCGGCCCGCGCATCGGCACGAGCGGAGCCACGAACCTGATCACGCTGCGCATCACCGAGTAGCCACAAGCCGCAGCAATGTGAAATCAGGCCCGGCTCTCGTAGAGG
>JBEKRJ010000297.1:0-6504 GCA_049518835.1 Solirubrobacteraceae bacterium | reverse complement strand
GAGGCCGAGCGGCGGATCGCGGCGCGCGACCCCGACGACTGGCCGACCGTCGCGCTTGCGCTGACGCTCAACCTACCCGTCTGGTCACAGGACAAGGATCTCATCAGCGCGGGGCCTCGACGTCTTCACCACGGGCGAATTACTCGACGCCCTCCGCGAAGCCGGCCACATCACATGAAGGCCGAGACCCCGTGGATCGATGAGGTTCGCGGCGAGCACCGAGGCCGCCCCTCGGCCCGCTATGATTCGCCTGGCAAATCCGATCAATCTGCTAGGACTTTAGGAACGTGCCCCAAGTCATCGAGGTATGTCCGTTGAGCGAGCTCGCGCCGGTGTCCGTTGAGCGAGCTCGCGCCGGGCGAGATGCGCCTGGTCGAATGGGACGATCTCGAGATCGGCGTGTTCAACTGTGCCGGCACGGTCTACGCGATCGAGGATCGCTGTTCGCACGACGACGGCCCGCTCGTCGAGGGCCTGCTCGACGAGCAGGCGTGCACGATCGAGTGCCCGCGACACGGGTCGCTGTTCGACCTCAAGACCGGCAAGCCCCTGACCCTGCCCGCGTATGTTCCCGTGGAGACCTTTGCGGTGATCATCGAGGACGAGACGATCAAGCTGGAGGTGGAGTAGTGGCTACTCCTGAGATCACCAAGCCCGAAGAGCGCGTCCTGACCGAGAACGAGCAGCTCGCGGGCATCAACGCCGATTACGAGGAGCGCTACGGTTTCCACGACGCCGAGAACTATCTCTACAAGGCGCCAAAGGGCCTCAACCGCGAGATCGTCGAGAAGATCTCGGAGTTCAAGTCAGAGCCGCAGTGGATGCGCGAGTTCCGCCTCAAGGCGCTCGAGCATTTCTACGCACGCTCGCAGCCGACCTGGGGCTCGCCGCTGATGGCCGAGGTCGACTACGACAACATCCACTACTTCGTCCGCGCGTCCGAGAAGCCCGGCCGCTCTTGGGACGACGTCCCCGACGACGTCAAGCGCACCTTCGACCGGCTCGGGATCCCCGAAGCAGAGCGCAAGTTCCTGTCCGGGGTTGGAGCGCAGTATGAGTCCGAAGTCGTGTACCACCAGGTGCGCGAGGATCTCGAGAAGCAGGGCGTGATCTTCAAGGACATGGACTCGGCGCTGCGCGAGCACGAGGAGCTCGTGCGCCAGTACTTCGCCACCGTGATCCCGCCCAACGACAACAAGCTCGCGGCGCTCAACTCCTCGGTGTGGTCCGGCGGCTCGTTCGTGTACGTGCCGGAGGGCGTGCACGTCGAGATGCCGCTGCAGGCCTACTTCCGGATCAACACCGAGAACATGGGCCAGTTCGAGCGCACGCTGATCATCGCCGAGCCCGGTTCTTATGTGCACTACGTAGAGGGTTGTTTCCTCGCGGGCTCGATGGTTCGCGTCCGCGACGGCGAGAAGCCGATCGAGGAGCTCCAGGCCGGCGACGAGGTGTTGACACATCGCGGGCGGTTCCGCCGCGTGCGGGAGCCGATGCGCCGCAAGCGCTCGGGTCCGATCTACCACATCAAGTTCCAGGGCGAGGGGTACCGCTCACTTGCCGTCACGCCCGGCCACCCGTTTCTCGTCGCGCCACGTCGCCGCGAGCGCGACCACAACAAGGTGTTCGAGCCGCAGTGGCTGACCGCGCAGGAGTTGCGCAAGGGCGATTATCTCGCGGTGCCCGCAAAGATCGAGGGCGGGATTCCGCCGCAGCTGCTCGTCGATGCCGAGGTGAGCGTCGGTGCGGGGCGCCACCAAGCCGTACTCGAACGAGTGCCCGTCGCGGTCGACGACAAGATGTGTCGCGTGATGGGGCTGTACCTGGCCGAGGGGTCGGTCAGCGCGAACACCTCGTACTTGTGCTTCGACAGCGCTGAGGATGAGCAAGATTTGCGCGACCTCGTCCGCGGCGTGATCGGCGGCGCCTTCGACGCCGGCGAATGGGAGTACGACTACGCCGGTCAGCGTGCGGGTCGCTCGCTGCGCTTCTCGTCCGTTCGCGCCGCAAGGTTCTTTGCGCAGACGTTCGGGCGCACGACAGACGAGCTGCGGATCCCCGACTGGGTGTTCTCGCTGTCAGACCGCGATCGGGCGGCTTTCATACGGGGGCTCTACGACGGTGAGGGCTCGTATGACGTCGGGCTCGATCTTTATCGGATCAACCAGACCAACCAGCACGTGGCACAGCGCCTGCGCGAGTTGCTGTTGTCGCTCGGGATCCGGGCGTCGCTGAGCGCCAGCGAGCGTCCGTTGCCGCGGCGCACGATGTGGCAAGTCGCGATCAGCAAGGCGGATCATCCGCGGTTCGAGCAGCTCGTTCTCGGCCGCGAACCGCGTCCGCAGCGCGCCACCCACGCGCAGAGCGTGCTGGCGAACGGCTACCTGTGGATGCCGATCTCCTCGATCGAGCAGCTACATGCCGAGTGCGAGGTCTTCAACATGAGCGTCGAGGACGACGAGAGCTATGTGTGTGAAGGTGTGGTGTCGCACAACTGCACCGCGCCGACGTATTCGTCCTCGTCGCTTCACTCCGCGGTCGTCGAGCTGATCGCGCAACCCGGCGCCCGGATTCGGTACACGACGGTGCAGAACTGGTCGACGAACGTGTTCAACCTCGTCACCAAGCGGGCGGTGGCGTACGCCGATGCGACCGTCGAGTGGGTCGACTGCAACCTCGGATGCCTGACGGCCGAGGCGAAGGTCTATACGCGCGATCGCGGGCCGGTGTCGATTGCCGAGATCCGTGAGGGTGACTTCGTGTTCGGTACCGATCTCGTGTCGATGAGGCCGGTTGCCCGGCAGGTCACGGCGACGCGCGACAATGGCATCCAGCCGACGTTCAGGGTCACGACCGCCAACTTCCGCCAGCTCGAGGCGACCGGCAACCATCCGTTTCTGGTGCTCGACCGGGCGCCGGATGATGCCGCGTTCACCGTCCGCTGGCGCCGGCTCGAGAACGTCAAGGTCGGCGACTACATCGCGGTCAGCAAGGGCCTGGGCGACACCGGCAGCTCCCGCTTCCTCGGCGACTACACGTATGGGGAAGTCAAGGGCGGGCGGGCGAAGCCGATCAAGCTCCCGCTCGAGACCGACGAGCAGCTGATGTGGCTGCTGGGCGCCTACATGGGCGACGGCTACATCGAGCGGGTGGACGGCCGGCCTCGGCGAGTGAACTTTGCGGTGCCGCCCAACGATCCCGCTCGCGCCCGGCTCGAGGCAGCGCTGCGGGAGTTGTTCGACGTCGCGGGCGTGCAGAAGGGCCCGGTGAGCCTCGCGATCGCGTCGTCGGTCCTCGCCGACTTCATCTATTGGCTCGGGTTCGCCGGCAGCGCGCGGGAGCAGCGGATCCCGGCGTGGGTCTGGGGACTGCCGGTTGCGCAGAAGCTCGCGTTCATCGAGGGCTACCTCGACACGGACGGCTGTGAGCGCAAGCGCCAGATCAAGGATGGCGTCGAGTACGGCCAGATCGTGTGGTCGAGCGCCAATCGCGCGCTGCTCGAGGATCTGAAGCTGCTGCTGATCGACTGCGGCCTGGAGCCGCGCAAGATCTCCGAGTACTCATTCACCAAGAAGCTGCCGCTGGGTGCCGAGGAGAAGACGTACACGAATTACTTCCTCGCGATGAACCTCAGGGGCAACCTCGACGTGATCAAGCGCCGCACCGCGCCGCCGCACCCGGTCGTCCAGTTCGTGAAGGTGACGAGCATCGACGAGCTCCCGGCCCAACCGACGTACGACATCGAGGTCGACGGGATCGAGAACTTCACGGCTAACGGGATCGTCGTGCACAACTCGCACCTGACGATGAAGTACCCGTCGGTGTACCTGATGGGTGAACGTGCACACGGTGAGGTCCTGTCGATTGCGTTTGCCGGCAAGGGCCAGCACCAGGACGCCGGCGCCAAGATCATCCACGCCGCGCCGAACACGACCTCGAACATCTTCGCCAAGTCGATCTGCAAGGATGGGGGACGGGGTTCGTATCGCGGCCTGCTCGAGATCGCCAAGGGCGCGCATGGGGCTCACTCGAAGGTCGTCTGCGACGCGCTGCTGCTCGACGAGCACTCGCGCTCAGACACCTACCCGACGATCAGGATCAGCGAGGACGACGTCAACGTCGGCCACGAGGCGACGGTCTCGAAGGTCGGCGACGACCAGTTGTTCTACCTGATGTCGCACGGGATCCCCGAGGACGAGGCGTCGAAGCTGATCGTCAACGGCTTCATCGAGCCGATCACGAAGGAGCTGCCGATGGAGTACGCGGTCGAGATGAACCGGTTGATCGAGCTGCAGATGGAGGGCTCGATTGGCTAGCGGCGTCGCGGTGGCCGAGCCCGACTTCCTGGCGGCGCGTCGCGAGCGCGCCGCCCGGCTGATCGAGACGCTCGCGCTGCCACAGTTCAAGGGCAAGCCCGGCTGGGAGTTCACCGACATCAGCAACCTCGAGCTGGAGGCCTATGGGACCGCGCCGGTGCCGGCCAACGGCGTCGCCGCGGCGGCCGCGTCGATGTTCGAGCCCGATGCCGCCGGCGAGCTGCGCCAGCTCGACGCCGGCGAGCCCGTGTTCAGCGGCGGCCTGCCGGCGGGCGTGATCGTCAGGTCGTTGCAGGACGCGGCGCGCGAGCATCCCGAGCTCGTGCAGCGCCACCTGGGGACGGTCGTGTCCGACGAGGACCTGTTCGTGGCGCGCAACGACGCCGGCTTTCGCGGCGGGGCGTTCGTGTACGTCCCGCGCGGGGTCGCGGTCGAGCAGCCGCTGCTGCTGACGGCGGTGCAGTCGCAAAGCGGCACGGAGCTCGATCGCCGGACCTTGATCGTGGTCGACGAGGGCGCGCAGGCGGAGGTGTGGGAGCAGTACGTGTCGGCCTCGGCGGACGTCGACGCGCTGTTCAACACGGTCGTCGAGCTGGTCGTCGCCGACAACGCCCGGCTGCGCTACGTCTGCGGCCAGGGGCTGTCGGAGCGCAGCTGGATCTTCGGCGCCCAGCGCGCCGAGGTCGGCCGCGACGCCGCGCTTGACTGGGTCGCGCTCGGGTTCGGCTCCGCCCGCGGCCACGTGCGGATGGAGACCCGCCTCGGCGGTCAGGGGGCCGAGGCGCGCGTGACCGGCGCGTACGCTACACACGGGCGCCAGCACATCGACTTCGACACCACGCAGGAGCACGCGGCGCCCAACACGACGTCCGACCTCGCGTTCCGGGGCGTGCTGCAGGGGCGCTCGTCGGCGGTCTGGAAGGGCAACATCATCGTCGACCCCGGCGCCCAGAAGACCGATGCATTCCAGGAGTCGCGCAACCTGCTGCTCTCAAAGCGCGCCCACGCGGACGCAATCCCGGGACTCGAGATCCAGGCCAACGACGTCCGCTGCACGCACGCGGCCGCGATCGCCCAGGTCGACCCCGAGCAGCTGTTCTACCTGCGCTCGCACGGCCTCGACGAGGAGGTCGCCAAGCAGTTGGTGATCGAGGGGTTCCTCTCGGCGCTGGTCGAGCGCTTCGAGCGGGGCCCGGTGCGCGACGTGCTCGCGGCAGCGCTCGAGCAGCGCCTCGGCCTGATCCTCGCCGGCTGACACTTGCGTTTTTGGGCTCTGCCTCGCGGCTCGGGCGCGGGTGGCGCACTGTATCGCCGTACGGGCGTACGGGCACGTTAGCCCGACCGGCCATCCGGGCGGTGGTCCTGCGCAGGCCCAAGCCAGGCGCGCGCGAGCGCGCCCCCATCAAGAACCCGCGAGCTCGTCGAGCTCCGCCAGCTCGTGCTGCTCGAGCTCGAGTTGCGCCGCGGCGAGGTTCTCCGCAAAGTGCGCCGGCGAGCTCGTGCCCGGGATCGGCACGGTGACTGGTGAGTGCGCCAGCAGCCACGCGAGCGCGACCTGCGCCGGCGTCGCCCCGTGCGCGCGGGCGATCTCGTCGAGTGCGCCGCCGGGCGCGGCGAGCTTGCCGGTCGCGAGCGGGAACCACGGCAGGAACGCGAGCCCGTCGCGTGCGCACACCTGCAGCACGTCCTCCGAGTGGCGGTCGGCGACGTTGTAGCGGTTCTGGACCGAGACGATCGGGATGATCGCGCGGGCCCGCTCGAGCTGCTCGGCGTCGACGTTGCAGATGCCGACGTGGCGGATCTTGCCCTCGTCCTGCAGCTCGGCGAGCGCGCCGATCGAGTCCTCGACCGGGACCTGTGGATCGACGGCGTGCAGCTGGTAGAGGTCGATCCGCTCGAGCGCCAACCGCCGTAGCGAGTCCTCGCAGCAGCGCTTCAGGCGCTCGGGGCGGCAGGCGCGGTCCCAGATCCCCGGTCCGGGACGCGTGAGGCCGCCCTTGGTCGCGATCACGAGGCCGTCGGGGTAGGGATGCAGCGCCTCCGCGATCAGGTTCTCGGACACGTCCGGGCCGTATGAGTCGGCGGTGTCGATCAGGTCGACGCCGTCATTGACTACCTGCTGGAGTAGCGCCCGCGCGCCGGCGGGGTCGGCGGGCTTGCCCCAGACGCCGTCGCCGGTGATCCGCAT
>JBEKRJ010000296.1:0-6216 GCA_049518835.1 Solirubrobacteraceae bacterium | reverse complement strand
GGCCAGGTCCAGACCCGCGGCCCCGAGGCGGCGCAGTTCCTGCAGCGGATGCTGTCCAACGACGTCCGGCGGCTGTCCGAAGGCGGGGCGCAGTACAGCGTGCTGTGCCGCGACGACGGTGGCGTGCTCGACGACCTGTTCACCTACCGGCTGGCGGAGTGCGAGTTCTTGACCGTCACCAACGCCGCCAACCACGACAAGGACCTGGCGTGGCTGCGGGCCCATGCCGGCGAGTACGACGTCGACGTGATCGACATGCAGTCGAGCTTCGCGATGCTGGCCGTCCAGGGACCTGCCGCGCGGGCGCTCGTGCACGCGCTCGCGGACGGCCCGCTGCCGCCGCGGATGCACTGCGCCGAGCGCTCGATCGCCGGCGCTGCGACGCTCGTGTGCGGGACCGGATACACGGGCGAGGACGGCGTCGAGTTGCTGCTCGACCCGGTCGATGCGCCGGCGGCGTGGGACGCCCTGCTTACGGGCGGAGCGGTCCCGGCCGGCCTCGGCGCCCGCGACACGCTGCGCCTCGAGGTCTGCTTTCACCTCTACGGCAACGATCTGTCCGAGCAGCGCGGGCCGATCGAGGCCGGGCTCGGCTGGTGCGTCAAGGAGCAGACCGGCTTCATCGGCTCCGAGGCGATCGCCACGGTTCGCAGCGCCGGTCCCAGCGAGCGGCTGGTCGCGTTCGCAATCGACGGGCCCGGGATCGCGCGCCAGGGCAATCCGGTGATCGGCGGCGGCGTCGTCACGAGCGGCACGTTCTCGCCAACCCTGCAGCGAGGGATCGGAATGGCGTACGTTCCCGTGCAGCGCGCCGAGCCCGGTACGAGGATCGAGATCGACGTCCGCGGCACGACCCGCGCTGCGTTCGTGGAGTCCAAGCCGCTGTACCGAAAGGGGTCTTGAAGATGGCCGATGCCAGCTATCCCGACGATCTGCTCTATCACGCCGAGCACGACTGGGCCCGCGTCGACGGCGACGACGCGACCTTCGGGATCACTTGGTATGCGCAGGACCAGCTTGGCGAGGTCGTGTTCTTCGACCCGCCGGCGGTCGGCACGCAGCTCAAGCAGAACGAGTCCTACACCGAGGTCGAGTCGGTCAAGGCGGTGTCGGACGTGTTCGCGCCGCTGTCGGGCGAGGTCGTGGCCGTCAACGAGGCGCTGACGGACAAGCCGGAGACGATCAACGCCGATCCCTACGGCGAGGGCTGGCTGGTCAAGGTGAAGCTGTCCGATCCCGCCGAAGTCGAGACGCTGCTGGACGCGGCGGCCTACGAGGCGACGCTGGCGTGACCCGCTACACGTCAGCGACCGGCGACGATCGGCAGCAGATGCTGCACACGATCGGCGTCGGCACGATCGAGGAGCTGTTCGTCGACGTGCCGGCGAGCCTGCGGCTGGCGCGGCCGCTGTCGCTGGGCCCGGGGCTGGCCGAGCAGGAGGTGTTCGAGGAGCTGCGCGCGCTGGCCGCCCGCAACGTCTGCACCGACGACGAGCTGTCGTTCGTCGGCGCCGGCATGTACGACCATTACGTCCCGGCGCTGATCGACTCGATCATCGAGCGCTCTGAGTTCCTGACCCCGTACACGCCGTATCAGCCCGAGATCTCGCAGGGCGGCCTGCAGGCGATGTTCGAGTATCAGACGGCGATCTGCGAGCTGACCGGCCTGCCGGTGTCAAACGCGTCGGTGTACGAGGGCCCGAGCGCGGTCGCCGCGGCCGGCTACGTCGCCAAGGTGCACAACAACCGCAAGCGGTTCGTCGTCTCGCGCGGCGTGCATCCGCATTCGCGCGAGGCGCTGGCGACGCTCGCGCACGCCTGGGACGTCGAGATCCTCGAGGCGCCGCTGCAGAACGGCGTCACGCGGCTGCCGGCGCTAAAGGGGGACGTCAGCGCGGTGATCGTGCAGCAGCCGAACTTCCTCGGCGCGGTCGAGGACGTCACGGCGCTCGCGAGCGCCGCCCACGACGCCGGCGCGCTGGCGATCTGCGCTTGTGACCCGCTCCCGCTCGCGCTGCTCAAGAGCCCCGGGGAGTGCGCGGTCGACGTCGCCGTCGGCGAGGGCCAGTCGCTCGGCAACCGGCTTGACTTCGGCGGCCCCTCGTTCGGGTTCTTCGCCACCACGCACGCGTTGCTACGGCGACTCCCGGGGCGGATCGCCGGCGAGACGCACGACGTCGACGGCAAGCGCGGGTTCGTGCTCACGCTGCAGACGCGCGAGCAGCACATCCGCCGCGAGAAGGCCACCTCCAACATCTGCACCGCGCAGGCGCTCAACGCGCTCGCCGGCGTGATCTACCTGAGCTGGCTGGGCCGGCGGGGAATCGTCGAGCTGGCCGAGCTGATGCTGCAGCGGACCGCGTACGCGCGCGAGCGGCTGCTGGCGATCGACGGCGTCACCGCGGTGCACCAGCAGCCGGTGGTGCGCGAGTTCGCGGTCGCGCTCGGCGCCCCGGTCGACAAAGTGATCGCGCGCTGCGTCGAGCACGGCGTCAACCCCGGCTACCCGCTCGCGCGCGAGTACCCCGAGCACGCCGACGGGCTGCTTGTGGCGCTGACCGAGCGGCGCACGAAGGCCGACGTCGACCGGCTCGCAGAGGCGCTCGCGAGCGCGCTCGAGGCCGAGCGCCGCGCATACGCGGAGGCGCCGGCGTGATCCGCGCGGCCGACGACGAGCTGACGATCTACCAGCGCTCCAAGCCCGGACGGCGCGCGTTCGTCGCGCCGGCGCTCGACGTGCCGCAGCGGCCGCTCGACGAACTGCTCCCGCGCGAGCTGCGCCGCGCCGCGCCGCCGCGCCTGCCCGAGGTCTCAGAGCCAGAGATCGTGCGCCACTACAACCGGCTGTCGAAGCGCAACTTCGACCTCGACACCGGCTTTTACCCGCTCGGGTCGTGCACGATGAAGCACAACCCGAAGCTGCACGAGCGCGTCGCCGCGCTGCCCGGCCATGCGAAGCTGCACCCGTTGCAGGATCCTAGGCGCGCCCAGGGCGCGCTCGAGCTGATGTGGCAGCTGCAGGAGGCGCTCGGCGAGATCGCCGGGCTGCCGCACGTGTCGCTGCAGCCGTCGGCCGGCTCGCACGGCGAGCTCGCCGGCGTGCTGCTGACGCGCGCATTCCACGAATCCAGGGGCGAGCATCGGACCAAGGTGCTGACGCCGGACACCGCGCACGGGACCAATCCCGCGACGGTGACGATGGCGGGCTACGACGTCGTTCACGTCAGCAGCGACCCGCGCGGCAACGTCGACCTCGACGACCTGCGCGCCAAGGCCGACGAGCAGGTCGCGTGCCTGATGCTGACCAACCCCTCGACGCTCGGGCTGTTCGAGACCGGGATCGAGGAGATCGAACGGATCGTGCACGGGGTCGGCGCGACGCTGTACTACGACGGCGCCAACCTGAACGCGATCATCGGCATCTGCCGTCCCGGCGACATGGGCTTCGACATCGTCCACTTCAACCTCCACAAGTCCTTCACGCAGCCCCACGGCGGCGGCGGCCCGGGCGCCGGCCCAGTTGCGGTCAGCGAGCGGATCGAGCCGTTCCTGCCGCGCCCGCAGGTCGTGCGCCGCGCCGGCGAGGCACCCGCCAACGGGGGCGGGGCAAGCCCGCAGCACTACTACGACCTCGACTACGACCGCCCGCAGTCGATCGGGCGCCTGCGCGGCTTTCAGGGCAACTACGGCGTGTTCGTGCGCACGTACGCCTACATTCGCTCGCTCGGGGCGGCCGGGCTGCGCGAGGTCTCGGAGGTCGCGGTCCTGAACGCGAACTACCTGCTGGCGCGCCTGCAGCGCGAAGGCGCGCTGCAATACCTGCCGGCCGCCTATCAGCGCCTCTGCATGCACGAGTTCGTGCTCTCGGGGGGGCCGATGAAGCGCCAGCTCGGCGTCAAGACGCTCGACCTCGCCAAGCGCCTGCTCGATTACGGCGTGCATCCGCCGACGGTGTACTTCCCGCTGATCGTCGAGGAGGCGCTGCTGGTCGAGCCGACCGAGACCGAGACCAAGGAGACGCTGGACCGCTTCGCCGAGATCGTCGAAGAGATCCTCCGTGAGGCGCAGGACGATCCCGAGGTGGCGCGCCAGGCGCCCTACACGACGCCCGTCAGGCGCCTGGACGAGGCGGCGGCGGCGCGCCACCCGATCGTGCGACAACCGCTGTAGTGCGGTTCGTCGTATCCGGCGCGGGGGCGATCGGCGGCGTCGCCGGCGCGCTGCTGCACCGCGCCGGGCACGACGTCACGCTGGCTGGCTGTCGCCCG
Source organism: Solirubrobacteraceae bacterium (assembly GCA_049518835.1). Classification (GTDB taxonomy): domain Bacteria; phylum Actinomycetota; class Thermoleophilia; order Solirubrobacterales; family Solirubrobacteraceae; genus Palsa-465. Next base: position 1,948 of record JBEKRJ010000296.1, on the reverse strand, counting down.
AGCAGGCGCTCGCGTTGCTCGGCTAGCGCGGATTGTGGGAGGGTGCACGCTGACATGGAGCAGCAGCTCGCCGACCAAGCAGCCGAGATCGCGGCCCGCGCCGAGCGCGAGCTCGAGGCGCTGGTCGGGATCTCGTCCCCGTCGGGCGACCTCGCGGGGGCCGAGGAGGCGGTCGCGCTGTGCGCCGCGCTGCTGCCGATCGAGGCGAGCGCCGAGCGCGTCGACTGCTCGACGCCCGGCAACGCGCGCGATCTGATCGCCCGCGTCCGCGGCACCGGGACGCACGCGCTGCTGTTGCTGGGGCACCTCGACACGGTGATCGGCCACGCCGCGCACGGGCCGATGCGCCGCTCCGGCGAGCGCCTGTACGGCCCCGGGACGGCCGACATGAAGGGCGGCGTGGTGCTGGCGCTCGGGGTCCTGCGGGCGCTGGCGGCGCGACCGCAGGCGTTCGCGGAGCTCGCGGTGCTGCTCGTCACCGACGAGGAGTGGCGCACGCACGAGTTCCAGCACGTGCCCCGCTTCGGCGGCTATCACGCCTGTCTGTGCTTCGAGGCCGGCCAGCACTCGCCGGCCGGCGAGGAGGGGGTGGTCGTCAGGCGCAAGGCGGCCGGGACGCTGCGGGTCGGGGCCACCGGCCGCGCCGCCCATTCCGGCAGCGCGCCCGACGAGGGGCGCAACGCGCTCCTGGCGCTGGCGCAGACGGCGATCGCGCTCGGGCACTACCACGACCCGCACGGCGCGGCGCAGCTGAGCGTGGTGCCCAGCGTGCTGCGCTCCGGCGAGGCGTTCAACGTCGTCCCCGCCGCCGGCGAGCTGATCTGCGACCTGCGGGCCAACCGGCTGGACGCGTTCGAGCCGGTGCTCGCGGCGGTGCCTTCGCAGACCGCCGGCGTGACGCTGCGCGCGAGCATGGAGCGTCGCTGGCCGGGGATGGACACCGAGGCGGCGACGGTGGCGCTGCTGGCGCGCGCGAGCGCCGCGCTCGGCCGTCCGATCGTGGGCCTGCCGCGCGGCGGCGCGAGCGACGCCAGCCACTTCGCGGCCGCGATCGGGCTGACCGTCGACGGGCTCGGGCCTCGCGGCGGCGGCGCCCACACGCCCGGCGAGTTCGTGCTGGCCGCATCGTTGCGCGAGCGCGCCGAGGTCGCGCTGGCGATCGCGGCCGCGGCGCTCGAGTAATCGCGTCGCGGCGGCCGATCTTCGATCCTTCTTCAACGTCCGACGCCGGCGCATGGCATGCTTTATCCGATGACCACCACGCTTCCAGCCCGCAAGTACCAAACCGAACGTGAGGGCGTGACGCTGCTGGCCGGGATCGTCGCCGTGATGTGGGTGATCGAGGTGATCAACACGCTCGACTCCAATCGGCTCGACGCCGACGGGATCATCCCCCGCGACTTCGACCGGCTGTGGAGCATCCTCACGTCGCCGTTCATCCACGCCAGCTTCCAGCACCTGATCGACAACACGGTCCCGTTCGTGTTCATGGGGCTGATCATCGCCCTGCGCGGCGCCGCGCGGCTGGCGCTGGTAACCGCGATCGTGATCGTGATCGGCGGCATCGGCACGTGGCTGATCGCGCCCGCGCACACGGTCACGTTCGGCGCCAGCGGCGTCGTGTTCGGCTATGCGACCTACCTGCTGGTGCGCGGCGTGTTCGATCGCAGCGCGCTCGAGATCCTCACCGGGGTGATCGTCGGCGCGGTATGGGGCGGCGCGCTGCTGGCGAGCCTCGTCCCGCACACCGGGATCTCCTGGCAGGCGCACCTGTGCGGCGGGATCGGCGGCGTGATCGCGGCCTGGCTGCTCGCCGGCCGCCACCCGGCGAGGGCGTCAAAGCCCAGATCGCCGGCGCCCGTCTCGACGCTGCTCGACTGACGAATGTGGGGCTCTGCCCCGCGGGGCGCGTGCCGGCGGCGCATTGTATCGCCGGGGAGAACGCCTG
>JBEKRJ010000295.1:0-6248 GCA_049518835.1 Solirubrobacteraceae bacterium | reverse complement strand
GGCTACGCTGAAAGTGATCGCGAGGGGTTTCATTTCGCGTCCGATCTGGGTAGGATCGGGCCGCTGTGACGTGGGGATTCCTGTGGTTGATGCTCGCGCTCAAGATTCCGCTGATCGGGCTGATCTGCATCGTCTGGTGGGCGATCAAGCAGGAGCCTGAGGAGCAGACGCCGTCGCCTGCGCGCGACGACGACGGCGGCATCAGGCGTCACCGCCAACATCCGCACAAGCCATTTCCGCGGCGCCCTCGACGCGGCCCGCACGGGGACCCGGCGCCGTTGCCGCCGCCCCGGGTCCGAACCGTGCGCGCGCGGGCACGAACCTTCGGTCACTGACCGGCCGCCGAGATCCGGGCGCAGTGTCAGACTTGCGCCGATGAGCGACGCCCCCAGCTCGGTGCTGTCCGACGGCACGATCCTGGCGCTCGTGCAACAAGGGCGGATCCGGATCGAACCGTGGGAGCCCGAGCACGTCCAGCCCGCGAGCGTCGACCTGCGCCTCGGCGACTCGTTCCGGGTCTTTCACAACCACCGCGCGTCGGCGATCGACCTGCGCCGGCCGCCGGAGAACCTGACCGAGGAGGTGGTGGTCCCGGCCGAGGAGTCGTTCGTGATCCATCCCGGCGAGTTCTGCCTCGGGCGCACGCTGGAATGGGTCGAGCTGCCGGACGACATCGTGGCGCGGATCGAGGGCAAATCGAGTTTGGGCCGCCTTGGGCTGATCGTGCATGCGACCGCCGGCTTCTGCGACCCGGGGTGGAAGGGGACGCTGACGCTCGAGCTCAACAACCTGACCCGCGTTCCGATCAAGCTGTACCCGGGCCTGCCGATCGCCCAGCTGTCGTTCATGGCGCTCGACGCACCGGCGCTGCGGCCGTACGGCAGTCCCGGCCTCGGCAGCCATTATCAGGGCCAGCGAGCCGCGACCGAGAGCCGCTACGGCGCCGCGCCGGCACGGCGCCCAATCAGGTAGGCTCGCGGCCGTGTTGACCGCGCTTTACTTCGCCGCGGAGCCCTCCAAGGTCCCGTTCTACCTCGCGGGCGGCGTCCTCGCCGCATGGGCCGTGGTGCTTGCCGGCATCGGCCTCACGCGCCCGAGCTTCCCCTACAGCGATCGTGGTGCGCGGGGGGTGATCGCGATCAGCTTTGTACTCGTCGCGATCGCGATCGCGATGGCGATCGCGACCAGCAAGTAAGCCCGTCGCGCGGTGGCCCACAGCTTATGTGCCCGGTACATGCGGGTACTAGAGTGATGGATTGGTCCCGGCGCCCAGAGCAGGACCACGACCCCCGCAACCGCGCGAGAGGAATGCCATGACGACCGAGACACAGCAGCTAGATGGCACCGGCGTAGGGACGGCGCAGGAGACCCTCACCGTCACCGACAACCGGACCGGTCGGCAGTACGAGGTGCCGATCGAGGACGGCACGATCCGCGCCACCGAGCTTCGCAAGATCAAGACTCACGAAGACGACTTCGGGCTGATGACGTACGACCCCGCCTTCATGGCGACGGCCTCGTGCCGCTCGGCGATCACGTTCATCGACGGCGAGCGCGGGATTCTGGAGTACCGCGGCTACCCGATCGAGCAGCTCGCCGAACGGTCGAGCTACCTGGAGGTCGCATACCTGCTCGTGCACGGCGCGCTGCCGACGACAGCCGAGCTCGAGGAGTGGACCTACCACATCACCAACCACACGTTCGTGCACGAGAACATCAAGGAGTTCATGCAGGGCTTCCGCTACGACGCGCACCCGATGGGGATGCTGCTTGCGTCCGTGGGCGCGCTGTCGACCTTCTACCCCGAGGCCAACGCGGTCAAGGACGAGCGGCTGCGCTACATCCAGATCATTCGCCTGATGGCGAAGATGCCGACGCTGGCGGCGTTCTCCTATCGCCACAACCGCGGCCTGCCGTACGTGTACCCCGACAACGACCTGTCCTACGCGGGCAACTTCCTGTCGATGATCTACAAGATGAGCGAGCTCAAGTACCAGCCCGATCCGCGGCTCGAGCACGCGCTCGACGTGCTGTTCATCCTGCACGCCGACCACGAGCAGAACTGCTCGACGAGCGCCGTGCGCTCGGTCGGCTCCTCGCAGGTCGATCCCTACTCGGCCGTCGCCGCGGGCGTCGCGGCGCTGTACGGCCCGCTGCACGGCGGCGCCAACGAGGCCGTGCTGCGGATGCTGCAGCGGATCGGGCGCAAGGAGAACGTGCCCGCGTTCGTCGAGGGCGTCAAGGCCGGCAAGGAGAAGCTGATGGGCTTCGGCCACCGCGTGTACAAGAACTACGACCCACGCGCCAAGATCATCAAGCGGGCGACCGACGACGTGTTCGAGGTGACGGGCAAGAACCGGCTGCTCGAGATCGCGACCGAGCTCGAGCAGATCGCCGTCGAGGACGAGTACTTCGTCTCGCGCAAGCTGTATCCGAACGTCGACTTCTACTCGGGGATGATCTACGAGGCGCTCGGGATGCCGATCCAGATGTTCCCGGTGCTGTTCGCGATCGGGCGCACCAGCGGCTGGATCGCGCAGTGGCTGGAGATGATCGACGACAAGGAGCAGAAGATCGCCCGGCCGCGCCAGATCTACACCGGCGAGCGCGGCCTGGACTACGTGCCGATCGCGCAGCGCGCCTGAGCTCGTCCGTTCGCAGAAATGCTGCCCGCGGGCCCCGCCGAGCTCCAGCTAGCGGCTGTTGTGTGTCGCGATCGGGGATTTCGGCAAGCCCGCGGCAGCGACTGCGGGTTGTCCCTGATGCAGGGGCGAGCCGCGTCGAGTAGGTTGCCTGACTGATGACGACCGAGGCCGCATCCGCACACCGGTTTGGCCAGACGACGCGAACCGACCGCTGGTGGGCGGCGCCGGCGCTGACCGCGTTCGGCCTGACGGCGTTTGGCATCTATTCGATCGTGGTCGCCGCGATCGGCAGCGACTACGACTACCGCAAGGGCGGCGCGCGTTACCTGTCGCCGTTCTACTCCCCCGACCTCAAGAGCTGGGGGCTGCACATCTCGTTCACGTACGCGTTCTTCGTGATCTGGGTCCCGCTCGGGTTCCGCCTCACCTGCTACTACTACCGCAAGGCTTACTGGCGGTCGTTCTTGCTCGCGCCGCCGGCGTGCGCCGTCACCGTCCCGCACCGCCGCCGCTATAACGGCGAGAGCAAGCTCCCGTTCGTGCTGCTCAACCTGCACCGCTTCTTCTTCTACCTGGCGACGATCGTGCTCGCGTTCCTGTGGTACGACACGGTCCGCGCGTTCCTGTTCCGCACCTCGAGCGGCTCGCTCGAGTTCGGCGTCGGCCTCGGGTCGTTGATCATGCTCGCCAACGTCGTGCTGCTGTCGCTGTTCACATTCGGCTGCAACTCGCTGCGCCACCTGGTCGGCGGCCGGCTCGATTGCTTCACCTGCTCAGCGGCGGCGCGCACCCGGCACAAGCTGTGGCGCGGGGTCAGCGTGCTCAACGGCCGGCACATGTTCTGGGCGTGGGCGAGCCTGATCGTCGTCGGCCTCACCGACCTCTACATCCGCCTCGCCGCGTCCGGCGTGTTCCACGACCCGAGGATCATCTGAGTGGCGGTGCAGCGCCACCAGTACGACGTGATCGTGATCGGCGCCGGCGGTGCCGGCATGCGCGCCGCGATCGCGGCCGCCGAGCACGGTGCCCGGACCGCGCTGATCTGCCGCTCGCTGCTGGGCAAGGCGCACACGGTGATGGCCGAGGGCGGCGTGGCCGCCGCGTTTGGCAACGTCGACCCCGCCGACAACTGGAGCGTGCACTTCCAGGACACGATGTTCGGCGGCAAGTACCTCAACAACTGGCGGATGGCCGAGCTGCACGCCCGGGAGGCGCCGGCGCGCGTCAACGAGCTCGAGCGATGGGGCGGCGTGTTCGACCGCACGCCGGACCGCAAGATGTCCCAGCGCGCGTTCGGCGGCCACACGCACAAGCGCCTCGTCCACATCGGCGACCGCACCGGCCTGGAGCTGATCCGCACGCTTCAGGACAAGGCCGTGCACTCGGGGATCGACGTGTTCATGGAGACGACGATCACGCGGCTGCTGAAGGACGGCGAGCGGGTCTCCGGCGTGTTCGGGTACCTGCGCGCCACCGGCGAGTTCCTCACATTCTCCGCCGGCGCGGTCGTGCTTGCGACCGGCGGCGCGGGCAAGTGCTGGCGCACGACGTCGAACTCGTGGGAGTGCATGGGAGACGGGCAGGCGCTCGCATATGAAACGGGCGCGGAGCTGATCGACATGGAGTTCGTCCAGTTTCATCCGACCGGGATGGTGTGGCCGCCCGGCGTCGTCGGCCTGCTGGTCACCGAGGCAGTTCGCGGCGAGGGCGGGATCCTGCGCAACGCCGAGGGCGAGCGGTTCATGGAGCGTTACGACCCCAAGCGAATGGAGCTCTCCACGCGCGACGTCGTCGCACGGGCGATCTTCACCGAGGTCAAGGAGGGACGCGGCACGCCCCACGGCGGCGTGTTCCTCGACGTCACGCACCTGCCGGCGGACACGGTCAAGACCAAGCTGCCGAGCATGTACGACCAGTTTCTCGAGCTCGCGGGCGTCGACATCACGCACCTGCCGATGGAAGTCGGCCCGACCTGCCACTACTTCATGGGCGGAATCCGCGTCGATGCGGAGACCGGCGCCAGCACCATTCCCGGGCTGTTTGCCACCGGCGAGTGCTCGGGCGGGATGAACGGCGCCAATCGGCTCGGCGGCAACTCGCTGTCTGACTTGCTCGTGTTCGGCAAGCGAGCCGGCGACGGCGCCGCGCAGGCGGCGGGCGCGAGCGCGCCCCCCACGCTCAGCGACGCCGCGATCGAGGACGCCGCCGCCGAGATGACGGGCTATCTGTCGGGCCTCGGAGGCGAGGATCCCTACCAGCTCCACGCCGATCTGCAGGCGATGATGCAAATCGACGTCGGCATCTTCCGCGACGAGGCGGGGCTCAGCTCCGCGATCGAAGGACTCGACCGGTTCGACCGGCGCGCCCGCCAGGTTCGTGCACCGGTCAGCACGACCGCCTACAACCCCGGCTGGCACCTGTGCCGCGACCTGCGCAACATGCTGACTGTCGCGCGGGCGGTGGCGACGTCGGCGCTGATGCGCCACGAAAGCCGCGGCGCGCACAGCCGGCTGGACTTTCCGGCCTACGACGACTACTGGAGCGAGCACAACATCGTGATCCATAAGGAGGCGGACGGGATGGCGCTCGAGGCGAGGCCGGTCGTCAAGTCTGGTGAGCTCGCGTCGCTGGTCGAGGGGCGCAAGGAGCTGGAGCGCCAGCGTTGAGCATGCTCGCCCCCGCAATCGCCCCGCCCTCACCAAGGAGCATTCGATGAGCACACGCACCCTGCGGATCTGGCGCGGCGATGCCGCGGGCGGCGAGCTCGTCGACTTCGACGTCGAGACCGAGACCGGGATGGTCGTGCTCGACGCGGTCCTCGAGGTCCAGCACCATCAGGCCAAGGACCTGGCCGTGCGCTGGAACTGCAAGGCCGCCAAATGCGGTTCGTGCTCGGCCGAGGTCAACGGCCGGCCGCGGCTGATGTGCAAGACGCGCCTGGACCACCTCGAGCCCGACCAGCCGATCACCGTCCAGCCGCTGCGGGCGTTCCCCGTGATCCGTGACCTGGTCACCGACGTGTCCTGGAACTACGAGGTCAACAAGCGGATCCCGCCGTTCACCCCCGCACCCGACACAGAATGGTTGATCGGCCAGGAGGACGTCGACCGGATGGCCGAGTTTCGCAAGTGCATCGAGTGCTTCTTGTGCCAGAACGTGTGCCACATCCTGCGCGACCATCGCCAGCACGCCAACTATTTCGGCCCCCGCTTCCTCGTGCGGGTCGCAAGCCTCGAGATGCATCCGCTCGACACGGCCGACCGCACCGACCTGATCGCCGACGAGGGCGGGATCGGCTTGTGCAACATCACCAAGTGCTGCACCGAGGTCTGCCCCGAGGGGATCCACATCACCGACAACGCGATCATCCCGCTCAAGGAGCGCGTCGTCGATCGCCGCTACGACCCGATCGCGAGGCTCGCGCGCAGGCTCAGCAGGCGCAACGGCCGCTGACGGGCGTCACCGGTCGGTTCGTCAGGCCGCGAGTGGGTCGCGGTCGGGGGTGGTGATCTTGTGCACGAGCTCGGCGAGCACGGCCGGGGCGCGGTCGTTGTCGATCTGGCAGGTGCCGGCGGCTTCGTGCCCGCCGCCGCCGTAGGCGAG
>JBEKRJ010000294.1:0-6262 GCA_049518835.1 Solirubrobacteraceae bacterium | reverse complement strand
GGGGCATGTCGCTATCCCCCGCTTGGGTACCGCAGCTGGGGGCCGCTGCGCTCGATCATGGCCCGGCCCGGCTTCACCGCGCAGCTCGCCAACGCGCAGACGGTGTGCCTGGTGATGGTCGAGACCGAGGAGGCGGTCGGGAAGCTCGATGCGATCCTTGCCGTGCCGGGGGTGGATGGCGTGTTCGTCGGACCCAACGACCTCGCGATCTCACACGCCGGCAGCAACGCCGGCGCCGGCAGCTCGCCGCACGATGTCGAGCTGATTGAGCTGATCGCGGCCTGCTGCGGCGAGCGGGGCGTGCTGGCCGGGATCGCATGCTCCGACGCCGCCAACGCGCACCGCTGGCAGCGGGTCGGCTACCGGCTGCTCGCGCTTCCCTCCGACGCCGCGCTGCTCGGACTCGCGCTCGTGCGGACGCTCGCGCGGGCGCGCGAGCAGTCGACGTGAGGCGCGGCAGCCCGCGCGCGCTCAGGCGCGCCCCGCGGGGGGCGTGATGGCCGCGCCGGCGACGATCGTGCTGACGATCGACGGCGCCGGGCACTGCCGCGACGAGCTGGAGCATCTCAGCGGCGTGCAGCTGCGCGAGCGCTACGACCTCGGCGGCTCGCAGGACGAGCGCCGGCTGGCCGACGGCTTGCGCGACGCGTGGGCGGTGATCGCCGGCAGCGAGCGCTACAGCCGCGCGGTCCTGCAGGCGACGAGCTCGCTGCGGGCGATCGTGCGCTGGGGCACGGGCACGGACGCGATCGACCTCGACGCCGCGACGGCCGCCGGGGTCGCGGTCGTCACGACCCCCGGGGCCAATGCCGAGGCGGTCGCCGACATGGCCCTTGCGCTGATGCTGACCTGCTTGCGGCGGCTCCCGGAGCTCGACGCTGCGGTTCGCGCCGGTGCATGGCGGGCCCCGCAGCCGGCTCGCGATCTCGCCGGCGCGACCGTCGGAGTGGTCGGGCTGGGAGCCGTCGGGCAGGCAGTCGTGACCCGCTTGCGCGGCTTCGGCTGCGACGTGATCGCGCTCGAGCCGCGCCCGGACCGAGCGTTCTGCGCCGCGCACGGCGTGCAGCTCGCCTCCTTGGAGCAGCTGCTGGCGCGCGTCGACGTGCTGACGCTGCACGCGCCGCTGACCGACTCGACGCGCGGGTTGCTGGGTGCCCGCGAGCTGGCGCTGCTGGCGCCGCACGCCGTGCTCGTCAACACCGCACGGGGTCAGCTGATCGATCAGCGGGCGCTCGTCGAGGCGCTGCACGAGCGCAGGATCGCGGCCGCCGGCCTCGATGTCTTCGAGCAGGAGCCGCTGGGCGCCGACGACCCGCTGACCGGCCTTGCCAACGTCGTGCTCACCGGGCACGTGTCGTCGTTCACGCGCCTGGGGCTGCACCGGACCGGGGCCGCCGTCGTGGCGCACCTGCAGGAGCTGCTCGCGGGGCGGCTGCCGTCCAGTTGCCTGAACCCGGAGGCGTGGGCGTAACGGCCCGCGGGTCCTAAACCGAGGGTTAAATCACGGTCTCAGAGGCCGAGCAGCCCGGCGAGCGAGCCAAGCAGCGTCCGTGGATTGACGCCGTCGTGGGCGGCGGCGAACCGCTTCGCCTCGGCCGGGCTGGCGAGCGCGAGCACCAACTCCTCGCGACCCGTGTGCAGCTGGCAGGCCGCGAGATCGAGCAGCTGCAGCGCGCGATCTTGCAGAAAGCCGCTGATGCCGCCGCTGTTGGGCAGCGGTCCGCCGGCGCACGGGTCGGCCAGCATCACCGGTGCCGGCGCGAGCTGTCGTTCGGCGACCGCATAGGCGACCGCGAGGCAGCCCGCGAGCGCGAGCGCGGCCGCCAGCGCCCGCGTGCCCCCGCCGGCCCGTATTGCCTCCCGGGCCAGCAGCAGCGCCGCGAGCAGCGCCAGCGCCCCCGTGATCAAGAACGCCGGATCAAGCGCGCCCTTGACCGTCTCGAGCACGAGCTGCTGCGCGCGGCTGTCGAGCTGGTCATAGGCGACCAGCTCGGCGCCGTGCAACTGGCCGCGGTGGGCCGCGAAGGCGGCGCGCAGGCTCGCGCGCGGCGCCTGTGATCGCACCGCCGAGAACAGCGCGGGGGCGAGCCGCAGCTTGTCCGCGGGAGCGAGCTTGGCGTCGAGCACGAGCGCGATGCCCTGCAGCTCGGCGCGACGGGTGGACGCGTTCAGCGCCGTCGAGATGACCGGCGCCAGCGCGACCAGCACGAGCGCGATCGCCGCGTGGCGCACGCACAGCAGCCGCGCCGCTTGTGCCTCGGTGCGCTGTGCCAGCAGCTCGCCGCCCAGCGCGCGCAGCGCCAGCCCGGCGCCGAGCCCCGCCAGCAACTGCGGCGTGAGCGTCCACACGAGCCGCGGTTGCGGGATCCACGCGAGCGCGAGGACGCCGGCGCCGACGAGCGCACAACCGCTCGCCGCGCGCACCTGCGCCGGACCGTCGAGGCGAGCGCCGGCCAGCGCCCCGAGCGCCAGCACGCTGACGGCCGCCGCGGCCCGCAGCGGCGAGACCTCCCAGCCGGCGACGATCAGCAGCACGAGCCCGAACAGCACCGCGCTCAGCGCCCCGGACACGAGCCCGAGGGCCGCGAACCGCGCGGCGAGCGTGGCCGGGGCGGACGCGCCCGGTGGCGCCGGCGCCTGTCGTGGCGGCGCTGGCTCGGTCGCCATCGGCGCCGGCGCCGGCGCCTGTCGCCGTTGTCGCGGCACCGGCTCGGCAGCCACCGACACGGCCGGTTGCAGATACGCGCTTGCCGCCGCCGCGCAGGCGACCACGACCTGCGCGACGAAGATCGCCTGCCAGTGAAGCGCTTGCGCGAGCACGCCGCCGAGCGCGGGACCGACGGCGACGCCGACGACCGAGGCCAGCAGCCACAGGCGCCGGCCCTCGCGCCCGCCGTCGAGCAGCGCAAACGCTCCGACCAGCGCGGCGCCCCCGCCCGCAGCCGACAACGCGCGGCCGGCGAGCAACAGCTCGAGCGATCCTGCCAGCGCGCAGATCACGCCGGCGAGCGCGACCGTCGCAAACCCCCAGAGCGCCAACCGGCGGCGGTCTGGCGCCCGCCGCCGGGCGCCCGCGGCCAGCACCGCGACGGCCAGCACCGCCATGTACACGAACAGGATCGCTGCGACGCCGACGACCGTCGTGCCCAGGTCGGCGAGCAACTGGGGCAGCGCGAGCGTGACAATCGGCCCGTCGGCGAGCACGACCGCGACCCCCAGGCCGAGCAGCGCCCGGCGGAGCGCTAGCGACACGACTGTGAGGATCCGGGTATGGAGGAGATATTGCATGACCGAGCCGCTCGGCGGCCAGGCTAGGCTGGGCGCAAGTCCGACAACGGGAGGGATTGCAGATGGCGAAAATCGCGGTGACCGGCGGCAGTGGCAAGGCAGGGCGGGCGGTCGTCGTCGACCTACTCGAGCACGGCCATGAGGTCGTCAACATCGACCGCGCGCCGTCTGCGCAGTCGCGCGACCCGTTCTCGCCGGCGCCGCTGCTGCTCGCCGACGTGACCGACTTCGGCGAGGCGCTGGAGGCGCTGAGCGGCGGCGTCCAGGCGGTCGTGCACCTGGCCGCGATCCCCTCACCGGACCACGCCACACCCGACGTCGTGTTTCGCACCAACATCACCAGCACGCACGCAGTGTTCGCCGCGGCCGCGCGACTGAAGCTCGACCGCGTCGTGTGGGCCTCGAGCGAGACCACGCTCGGGCTGCCGTTCCAGACGCCGCCCGACTACGCCCCGATCGACGAGCGCCACGAGCTGCGGCCCGAGTCCTCCTACGCGCTGTCGAAGGTGCTGGGTGAGGAGATGGCCCGCCAGTTTCACCGCTGGACGGGGATCCCGTACATCGGCCTGCGCTTCTCCAACGTGCTCGATCGCGGCGACTACGAGCGGTTTCCGAGCTACTGGGAGGATCCTCGGCTACGCAAGTGGAATCTGTGGGGCTACGTCGACGAGAGCCACGTCGCCGAAAGCGTGCGCCTCGCCCTGCAGGCCGACGTGCACGGCGCGGAGAGCTTCATCATCGCGGCCCGCGACACGGTGATGCGCACGCCCAGCCGCCAGCTGATGGCCGAGTTCTTCCCGGGCGTCCCCGTCGCCGGCGAGGTCGAGGAGTACGGCACGCTGCTGGCGATCGACAAGGCACGCCGGACGCTCGGCTACCGGGCGCCGTTCAGCTGGCGCGAGCTGTTCTAGGGCGGGCGTCTCGATCCCCTCCGCGATCACGTCGAGGTTCAGCGCGCGCGCCAGCTCGACGATCCCGTTGGTCAACGCCGCGACGTCGGCGTTGTCGACGATCTCGTCGACGAACGACTCGTCGACCTTGAGCAGCGCGACCGGGAACCGCTGCAGGTAGCTCACGCTGATCGCCACCTGCGAGCCGCCGGGATCGAGCGCCTGCCAGGCCTGAGCCTGCCGGCACGCTTCGTCGAGGACCCAGCGGCCGATCGGGACGATCAGGCCGGTCCGCTCGGCGGCCGCGATGAAGTCGAGCGGCGCGACCACGCCGCGGCAACGCCGCGGCGATCCGCTGCGCCGCCTGGATCGCCTCGTCGGCCTGCTCGATGTTCTCCAGCAGCACCGCGCCCGCGCGCGCGAGCGCGTGCTCGGTCCGGTCGCGAAACAGCGCCCGGTTGGCGAGGTCGGTCAGATCGTCGTGGAACGCCTGGTGCTCGAGCTCCGCCTCGAGGCGCTTGCGCTCGCTGACGTCGCGGCTGTCGATCACGATCGCGGCCACATCGGGGTCGTCGCGGAGGTTGTTGCCGACGTTCTCGAACATGCGCCAGGTGCCGTCGCCGCAGTGCATCCGCCACTCGACCGGGGCGGACACCCCCGGCGTCGCCAGCGCATCGGCGAGGAACGCATCAACCCGCAGGCGATCGTCGGGATGGACGAGGTCGATCAGCTTGCGGCCGACCAGTTGATCGCCGTACAGGCCGAGCACCTGCGCCGCGGACGGGGTTTGGTAGGTGATCGTCGCGTCGTCGTTGACGATCGTGATCACGTCCGAGGATTGCTCGATCAGCGCCGTGAAGCGCCGCTCGGCCTGGCGGCGGTGCAGGTCCGCCGACAGCCGTGCGCCCTCGAGCGCAAGCGCAACCTGGTCTGCGATCGTCAGCACGCTCTCGATCACCTCCGTTCCCGGTGGCCGCTCGCTGAGCACGCTGAACGCGGCGACCAGCTCGCCCTGGGCCCGCAGCGGCACGGCGAACCCGACGCGGTGCCCTGAGGCGAAGCCAAGCGCGTCGCGCAAGGCGCCGCCGGCGGCTCCAAGCTGCACTGGCGCGCCTGCGCGCAGCGGCTCGAGCTGTCCGCCAAGCGCCGTCAAGCTGGCCGCCGGCCCGACGGCGCCGTGCAGCAAGCCCGCGGCCGCCTCGTGAAGCCGAGAACCGACGCGCCGACGAACACCGGCACGTCGACGCGCTCGCCCAGCAGCGATTGGAAGCCCAGCGCCAGCGGACCCAGCAACGAGGCCGCCGCGAGGCCGATCAGGCGCCGGCCGGTGAGGGTCACGTCCCGGACCATCGCCGGCATCGACGGATGCAGCGCGGCCGCGTCATAACAGAAGTTCTCGACCGAGCCGGGCACGAGCAGGCTGGCGCCCGCGAGCAGCACGCCGACGAGCACGAACGCGCGCCACGCCTGGATCGAGCGACGGCACGCCCCTGACCAAGGGCCATCGCCGCTCGGTGACATATAGCTATCAATCGGCCGCGCGCGTGCTCGCTTGAGAACCCCTCCGCGCGGTCGCGCCGCAGTACAGTGGCCGGCGTGGCGGATTCGGACGACACCGCCTCCGCGCCGATCGAGATCGTGATCGCGGACGACCACGCGATGGTCCGCGGCGGCCTGCGGCGCGTGCTCGACAGCACCGCCGACTTGAGCGTCGTGGCGGAGGCCGGCGACGTCGATGGCGCGCTTGCGCTGACGCGCAAGCACCGCCCGCGGATCGTGATCCTCGACCTGCACATGCCGGGCGCCCCGACGCTGCCGGCGATCGAACGGTTCGCGCAGGCGTCGCCGGGCAGTGCCGTGCTGGTGCTGACGATGGAGAGCGACCCCGCCGTCGCCCGCGAGGCGCTGAGCGCCGGCGCGCGCGGCTATGTGCTGAAGGAAGAGGCCGAGGCAGAGCTGGTCGAGGCCGTGCGCGCGGTCGTCGCCGGCCACACGTACCTCGCGCCGAGCCTCGGCGCCCGCCTGGCGACCAGCGGCGCCGCGGCCAGCGCGCACATCCCTGGCCTGTCGGACGGCAATCCGCG
>JBEKRJ010000293.1:0-6274 GCA_049518835.1 Solirubrobacteraceae bacterium | reverse complement strand
GGCGCTGCTCGAAGACCGCGGCGAGCTGGCAGCAGCCGAGGCCGCATATCGCCGCGCCGACGCGGGCGGACAGCCGGACGGCGCGTTCGGCCTCGGCGTGATGCTCCACCAGCGAGGCGATCTGGCGGGCGCACGCGCCGCCTATGAGCGCGCCGAGCGCGGTGGCCACGGCGGCGCGGCGTCGAACCTCGGCGTGCTGCTCGAGGAGCTCGGCGATGCCGCGGGCGCGCAGGCGGCGTTTCGCCGCGCCGACGAGCATGGAGAAGCCGCCGGCGCGCTGAACCTCGGCGTGCTACTCGAGGAGCAGGGGGATCTGGCCGGCGCGCAGGCGGCTTATCGCCGCGCCGACGAGCGCGGGGAGGGCGCAGGGGCGTTGAATCTTGGGCGGCTGCTCGAACAGCGAGGCGATCTGCGCGGCGCAGAGGCCGCCTACCAGCGGGCAGACCAACTCGGCGAGGCGACTGCAGCCGGCAGCCTTGGGGTGCTGCGCGAGCAGCGGGATGATCTGGCGGGGGCCGAGAGCGCGTACCGGCGGGGAGATCAGCACGGCGACGGCGCCGCCGCGTTCTACCTCGGCGTGCTGCTCGAGCAGCGGGGGGAGCTGGCCGAAGCACAGGCCGCCTACGCTCGCGCCGATCACCGCGGCCACGGCGGCGCGGCGTCGAACCTCGGCGTGCTGTTGGAGGGGATCGGCGATCTGCCCGGAGCGCTCGCGGCGTATCGCCGCGCCGACGAGCGCGGCGAGGCCGCCGGCTCGGTGAACCTCGGCGTGCTGCTGGAGGAGCACGGCGATCTGGCCGGAGCCGAGGCGGCCTACCGCCGCGCCGACGAGCGCGGTGAGCGGGCCGGGGCGAAGTATCTCGGGCAGCTGCTCGAGCGCCGCGGGGACCTGCCCGGCGCGCAGGCCGCCCTCGAGCGCGCCGACCGGCCGGGTCTCGCGGGCCGCCGGCCGCAGCGCCGATGACGGCTGGCCGTTGGCGTCGGCGCCGGCCCACGCCGCGCGGTCGTGGCCGCCGACGGGTAGCCTCCGAAGAGATGAACCGAAGATCCCGGATTGCGGCGTTTGGCTCGGCCGGGTCGCTCGTGCTGGCCGGCGCGGTGTGCGCGGCTGTGATCGGTGGCGGGCTCGGTGAGATCCTCGCGCTGGTGCTGATCGGACTCGGCTTCGTGGCCGCCACCAGCCTCGTGTTCCTCGAGGTCGGGATCAGCGAGGATCGCGAGCGAGCCCGCGAGCAGGCCCGGCTGCGCGCTCGCTCGCAGCGCCCCTCGCGCCGCGGCCGGCGCGACCGCCCGCAGCTGGACCGGATGCGCGGCCGGCCGCGGCGGCTGGGCTGAAGTGCCTAGGTCCCAGTGGGCAACGCGCCCTCGTGGGCGCCCGTTGCGCCGCTGACGGGATCGCTCAGCTCGGCCGGCCCCAGCGCAGCAGTGCCTGCTCCCCGCTGATCGCGTCGAGGTCGCGAACGCGGGCGAAGTGACGGAGGTTGTTCGTGACCAACGGCGCCGCCTCGTGAATGCAAATCGCGGCCTGAATCGCGTCGCGGATCTCGATCGGCCTACCGGCTTCTCGCAGCTCGCGCAGGATGACGCCCGCGCGCAGGCCCGAGGATCGGTTCAACGGCAGGCAGGGTGCGGCTAGCAGGGCGTTTACAGGCGCGGGATCGACGGCATACGACGCGCCGAGCGCGAGTTCGAGCGCGGTGACGGCGGTGACTCGGTACGCGAGCCTCTCCCGCATCGCCGCGACAAGCGCCCGACCCGGTCCCGCTCCGCGCAGGTAGTCGATCAGCACGTCAGAGTCGAGTACCGGTGCGACGGTGCTCACGACAGATCGCGCGGCGCGGCCGGCTGCCAGCTCGACCATGCCAGCTCGCGCGCACGCTCGAAGCTCGCCACGTCCTCGTCGTTCCAGGCGCCTTCCGCTTCACGAACCGCTGCGATCAGGTCTTGGCGCTGGCGCTCTGCCCGGAAGTACTCGCTGAGCGCCTCCTCGACAATGGGCGAAAAGCCCCTCAGGCCTCGACTGATGGCGGCCGCCTTGAGACGCCGATACACGGGTTCACTCAGCTCGATCGTCGTGCGCATGCATGCATGCTAGCATGCGGATCGCTTGTGACTCAGACACGCGTGGTCGACCAAGCCGCCGTGCTCGTCGGCGGCGTCCGATGTCTGGCCTTAGGACCCGCGGAGGGCCCTTAGGCGGCGGCGCGGGCGCGGGGGTCCTGCCAGCCGGCGATCGCGAGGTCGGGCTCGCGCAGCAGATCGAGCTCGTAGGGGCCGTGTGGGCCGAACACGATCCGCACGACGGGACGGTCGAGGTCGGCCTCGGGCACGCTGACTACGATCCCGAGGCGGCCGTCCTCGAGCTCGACCTCCACGCCGGGCGGAAACGGCGCCACGAGGCGCGAGAAGACCTCGACGATGTCGGGGTCAAAGCCGCGGCCCGACCCGTCGCGGATCACGCGCACGCCGGCGTGGGCGGGCTCGGCGGGCGCGTACACGCGCTCGGATGTGATCGCGTCGTAGACGTCGGCGACCGCGGCGATCCGCGACATCTCGTGAATCTCCTCGCCGCGCAGGCCGTCTGGATAGCCGCTGCCGTCCCAGCGCTCGTGGTGACGCAACACGATCGACAGCGCCAGCGGCGAGATCCCGGTGTCGGCGAGCAGCTCGAGGCCGGCGCGGGGATGGGTCTTGACGACCTCCCATTCGGCGGCCGTGAGCGCTCCGGGCTTGTGCAGCACCTCGTGCGGGATCGCGAGCTTGCCGACATCGTGCAGCACGAGGCCGAGGCCGAGCTGGGTCAGCCGCTCGTCGAAGCGCGAGAACTGGCGAACGCCCTTGTAGTCCACCCAGCCGTGCTCCTCGAGCAGCCGACGGCCGAGCAGCAGGCCGAGCGCGGTCACGTCGACCGAGTGCTGGAACGTGTACGCGTCGGCTGCCGACAGGTCGGCGAGCGCCAGGACCGCGCCGTCGGCGTCCTGGATCTCGGCGAGGATCCGGTCGACGACGCTCTCGAGGTCGGTGATGATCCGCTGCTCGAACGGCTGCCCGCCGCCGATCGTCGCGCACGCCGCTCGGTAGGCGTTGGAGACAGCCCGCGACGCCACCGTCCTGGTCTCGTCGCTGACGGCCGGACGGGGGACGATCCCCTCGCTGCAGGCGTCCTCGATGTAGACGGCGTGGATGCCGGCGTCGAGCAGCCCGCGGCGGTACGCCGACGTCAGCCTGACGCCGGCGCGCAGCAGCGGGATGCCGTCCGCGCGGCCGACGAACACGTCCCGGCCGAGCTGCGCGCCGTCCGGGACGCGGTAG
Source organism: Solirubrobacteraceae bacterium (assembly GCA_049518835.1). Lineage (GTDB taxonomy): Bacteria > Actinomycetota > Thermoleophilia > Solirubrobacterales > Solirubrobacteraceae > Palsa-465. The sequence continues at coordinate 2,962 of JBEKRJ010000293.1, read as the reverse complement.
ATCGAAACAAGCCGCATATCCGCACGATCGGCAGTTGGTCGCGGCGCTTGACCGCGCGATCTGAAGCTCGATTGATTAGCGTTGGGTGGCCAGCAGCTTCGCGATCTGACCAGGAGTCCGCTTGACCACGATCCAAGTCGCCGACCCGGCTCGCGCGGTGCTCAACCAGCCGCCGCCGCTGCAGCCGCTCAACCTGTTCGAGGCCGACCTGGCGCTGCGCGAGGCGCTGCTGCGCGAGGGCGGCGGCTGGGGCGTCGGCCGCGCCCGCGAGGCGGGCGCAACGGCCGGCGGCGTCGAGGCGCTCGAGCACTCGCGCCGCGCCGAGCGCAACTTGCCGCAGCTGCGCACGCATGATCGCTACGGCAACCGGATCGATGCGGTCGATCTCGATCCGTCGTGGCACTGGCTGTTGCGCGGCGCGATCGAGCGCGAGCTGCACGGCCTGCCGTGGCGCGAGTCGCGCGCCGGCGCGCACGTCGTCCGCGCGGCGCTGTTCATGCTCTGGGCGCAGGTCAACGCCGGCGTGATGTGTCCGGTGTCGATGACCTATGCCGCAGTGCCGGCGTTGCGCGACGGGGCGCCGGCGCTGGCGGCGGCGTGGGTGCCGCGGCTGACCAGGCCCGAGTACCGGGCCGGCGCGCTGGCGGGGATGGCGATGACCGAGCGCCAAGGCGGTTCCGACGTGCACGCCAACATCACGCGGGCCGAGCCGGTCGCGGACGGAAGCTACGAGCTGCACGGCCACAAGTGGTTCTGCTCCTATCCGCCGTGCGACGTGTTCCTGGTGCTCGCGCAGGCGCCGGGCGGCCTCTCGTGCCTGCTGGTCGCGCGGGGCCCGGGGATGGAGCTGCAGCGGCTCAAGGACAAGCTCGGCACGCGCTCGCTGCCGTCCGCGGAGGTCGAGTTCCGCGGCATCCGGGGCGAGCTCGTCGGCGAGGAGGGACGCGGCGTGCCCGCGATCATCAGGATGGTCAACCACACCCGCCTGGACTGCCTGCTTGGCGCGAGCGCGAGCCTGCGCCGCGGAACGCTCGAGGCGATCCACCACGCTCGCCACCGCCGCGCGTTCGGCGCGCCGCTTGCCGACCAGCCCGCGATGCGCAACGTGCTCGCGGACCTGGCGATCGAGTCCGAGGCGGCGACCGCAGCGGCGGTGCGGGTCGCGCGCAGCTACGACGAGTCCGATCAAGGCGAGTTTCGCCGCCTCGCGACCGCGGTGATGAAGTACTGGGTCTGCAAGCGCGCCCCCGCGCACGCCGCCGAGGCGCTCGAGTGCCTGGGCGGGAACGGGTTCGTCGAGGACTCGGGGCTGGCGCTCCTGTACCGCGACGCGCCCCTGAACTCGATCTGGGAAGGATCGGGCAACGTCGCGGCGCTCGACGTCTTGCGGGCGCTCGCGCGTGAGCCCGCCGCGCTGCCGGCGCTGCTCGCCGAATGCGAGCTGGCCGCGGGCTCAGACGCGCGGCTGGACGCGCATCTGGGCAGGGTCCGCGCGCAGGCGGCGTCGCCGCAGCGCGGCGAGCGCGATCGCACCGAGGACCAGTACGCGGCGCGGCGGACGGTCGGGGACCTGGCGCTCGCGCTGCAGGCGTCATTGCTGGTCCGCCATGCGCCGTCGGCGGTCGCCGATGCCTTCTGCGCCGGCCGGCTCGGCGCCGAGCGGGGGCGGGAGTACGGGACGCTGCCGCGCGGGGTCGACGCCAACGCGATCGTCGAGCGTGCGCTGCCCGCATGAGCGCGCCGGTCGCCGTCGTCGCGGGTACGTCAGCCCGACCGGCCACCCTGGCGGCGGGCCCTTATGAGCCCAAGCCAAGGCGCGCGCCAGCGCGCCCCCTTAAGGAACATAAATTAAAGGCACGAACGCGCACGCCAAGCGCTGCGGGTCGGCGGATGTGCTGAACTGAGGACGCGAACTCAAGGCGAGATTTCGGGCTGCCGAGAACGACCGTGAGGCGGTTCAGCGTCTCGCCCACTTCCACTCCAGGCCAGTGATGACTCAGCTTCTAGGCACTCTGCTCGCGGTCGCGTGCGCGCTTGCGACCAACGTAGGATTTCTATACAAGCACCGCGGCGCATGCGCGGCGCCGGCGGTCGACATCAGGCGCCCGCTGCACAGCGCGCGGGCGCTGTTCGCATCGCGGCTGTTTGCGATCGGGATGCTGATCGCGACCGGCGCGTGGGTGTTCCACGTCGCGGCGCTCGCCGTCGCGCCGCTGTCGCTCGTGCAGTCGGTGCTGGCGGGCGGCATGGTCATGCTCGCGGTGATGGCCGAGCGCGTGTTCGGGATGCGGATCGGTCGCCGCCAGTGGATTGGAATCGGCCTCACCGCTGTCGGCCTGATGGCGCTCGGGGTCACGCTGCCGGTCGCGCACGGGGCCCATTCGCGCTTCTCGGTGCCGGCCATGATCGGCTTCGAAGGCGCGCTGATCGTCGCCGGCACGCTGCTCAGCGTGGGTCCTCAGATCGGAGCCCCGAGCCAGTACCACGGGTTCATGCTCGGCGCCGCCGCCGGGATCCTGTTCGGGGTCTCGGACGTCGCGCTGAAGGCGCTCTCGGGCGCCGTCGGAGCGTCCGGCGTGGCCGGGTTGGTGAACCCGTGCACGCTGGTCGCCGTGCTTGCTTCGATCGGGGCCTTCTTCGCGTCCGCCAAGGGCCTGCAGGACGGCGACGCGGTCCCTGTGATCGCCGTCACCGGCACCGCCGCCAACCTCTCCGGGATCGTCGGCGGGATCATCGTGTTCGGTGATCCGCTGTCGGCCAATCCGGTCGCGCTCGCGATCCAGTGCACGGCGTTCGCGTTCGTGCTGATCGCAGCGTGGCTGATGCCGGCGCCGGTGCGCGCCGTGGCGCCCGCTGGCGCCGCCTGAGCCGCTCCCGCTACAACCGGCCGAGCCGCCCGGCCGCGCCGGGCGCCGGGCGCCGGGCGCTGGACGCCTGCGCCCGGCGCGCTGGGCAGGACATG
>JBEKRJ010000292.1:0-6278 GCA_049518835.1 Solirubrobacteraceae bacterium | reverse complement strand
CGTGGCGGTGGTTGACGACCGCGACCACGGCCTCGATCCGCTCGAGGTACTCGGCGTACTCCGGCACGTCGGTCCGCGACGGCATCAACTGCGCGATGAACGTGACCTTCTCGTGGAACTCGGGATGCTGCTCTAAGAACACGTCGAACGCGGTGAAGCCGCGCAGCACGTTCTTGCTCAGGTCCGAGCGGTCGACACGCAGGATCAGGTGGTCGCGGCGGCGGCGCAGCAGCTCGCGTTCGAACTGGCGCGTGCGCTCGCGCGCGCCGACCTGCTGGACCGCGCGGGGGTCGATCGGCAACGGGTACGCGCGGACCCAGACGTCGTGTTCCTCGCAGTGCACGATGCCGCGATCGTGATCGACCTCGAGCGCGAGCAGGTCCTCGCAGCACTGCAGGAAGTTGCGCCGGTAGGAGCGGGTGTGAAAGCCGATGATGTCGTTGGCGAGGATCCCGTTGTAGATCTCGTCCCGGATCACGTGCGGCAGCACCCGCCAGGAGTCCGACTGGCTCCAGGGGATGTGGACGAAATGGTGCAGGAACACGTCGGGCCGAGCACGGCGGACCAGCCCCGGCAGCGTGTACAGGTGATAGTCGTGGACCATCACGACCGGCCTGTCGATGTCTTCGATCTCCTCGAGCACGGCGCGCGCGAGATCCTCGTTGACGGCGTTGTAGCCGAACTCGAACGCCTCGGTCTCGTTGCGGCGAATGTCGGGGGCGTTGGACAGGTCCCACAGGTAGTGCTGGATGAACCACAGCAGCGGGTTGGCGATCAGGTTGTAGAAGCGGTCGTAGGCCTCGGCGTCGGAGGCGACGAGCTTGACGCGGTACTCGCCGCCGTCCGGGGCGCTGACCGGGAACGGCCGGCCGTCGTGCTCGCGGGCGGCACGGATGTCGTCCTCGGTCATCGCCGAGGCGACCCACGTCACCTCGCGGTGGGTCGCGAGCCCGATCAGCGCCGTCACCAGCCCGCCCGTGCCGCGGCGCACGCCGCCGTCGGGCTCGAACGTCACCGGGCCGCGGTTGGAGACCAGCACCAGCGGGGCGTCGGCCATCGATCAGACCTCCAGCAGTTCGAACAAAGCCAGCCGGTCGCGCAGCGGCCGCGCCATCAAGGACCGCCGTGAGCGGATTGGGGCGTTGTGCATCAGCTTGGTGGCAGCGGAGACGGGTTGGAGCATCGAGATCGCGTCGATCGACAGCGGCGACAGCGGACGATAGCCCGAGTGCCGCTACCGCTGCGCAGGAAGCTCGCGCAGCCGGGCGATTCCCGCGTCGACCGCCCGCACGAGCTGGGCGTGTAGGCGCGCGTTGGCCGCGCAGATCGAGGACATCTGGTACTCGTGCCCGGACCCGAGCAGCCGGTGGCCGTCCAGCGGCGCCCCCCAGCCGTCGGTGACGACCCCGCCCGCCTCGCGCAGGCACAGCCAGCCGGCGGCGAGATCGTAGGGCGAGTTGTTGAGCACCCGCCCGCGCCCGACGCGCTCGAACTCGGCGCGCATCCCCGGCACCTCGTCGATCAGCCTCGACCCGACCTCGATCACAGCGTCGAGCTGCCCGGTCACGATCCTCGTCATCGCGAACGACTGCGAGCCCAGCTCGAACGTCCCGCCGCCGACCGACGACGCGTCGATCAGCTCCGCCAGCACCTCGACCGTCGCGCGCGCCGGCCGGCCGCGAAAGCCGTAGCCCCAGAACATCCGCCCGACGTCGGCCGCGCTCGAAAGCCTGACCGGCCGGCTGGCCTGAACCCCCTGCCCGCGTTGGGCCAGAAACCAGTCGCCCGACTTGATCTCGACGATGCAGCCGAGCTCGAGGTCGGCCAGCGTCGGCTCGCCGGCACCCAACGGCGCGAGCGCGACCGCCACGCACGCCGACTCGAGTCCCGCCATCGCCGGCCGGGTGCCGTCGATCGGGTCGACGATCAGCACGTCGGTGGCGCCGGGCGTCGCGACCAGGCCGCGGTCCTCGGAGTAGAACGCGATCGTCGGCGCCCGCGCGGCGACGAACTCCTGCAGCTCGGCCTCGGCGATCGCGTCGACGGCGAACGTCGGGTCGCCGCCGGCGCCGTCGCCGTGCTCGACGCGGCCCGCGTGCGAGCCGAGCACCGGCACGACGCGCTCGCGCAGCCGTTGGCCGAGCTCGAGCACCAGCTGGCGGTGATTCATGCGCTGGATTGTCGCCGTGCGAACATCGCCGCCATGAAACCACCGAACGTGTTCGGGGCCGTGTTCGAGTACGACCCAGAGGATCCAGCCGGATATCGGGCCGGGGCGGCCGCGGTCGGCAAGCAGGCCGGCGGCGAGGAGCTCGCGCTGAAGCTGTACGAGCTCCCGCCGGGCGAGAGCCTGTGCCCCTATCACTACGAGTACGTCGAGGAGTGGCTGCTGGTGCTCGACGGCGCCGTCACGCTGCGCGACCCAGCGGGCGAGCGCGCACTGGCGCGCGGCGACCTGGTCTGCTTTGTGCCCGGCCCCGACGGCGCGCACAAGCTGACCGGCGCGGGCGCGGGGTCGGCGCGGGTGGTGATGTTCTCCAGCAGCCGTGAGCCGGCGGTCGCCGTGTATCCCGACAGCGACAAGATCGGCGTCTGGCCGGGGCGCCGCGAGGACCACGTGATGCTGCGCCGGGCCGACGGCCACGCCGGCTACTACGAGGGCGAATGAGGGTCGCGCTGACGCCGGCGGGCGGGCGCGAGCGTGGCTGCGTCCCTACCCCTCCGTGTCGCGGAACCGGTAGCCGACTCCGCGCACCGTGAACAGGTACTCGGGGTCCTTGGGGTCGAGCTCGAGCTTCTCGCGCAGGTGGCGGATGTGGACATCGATCGTCCGCTGGTCGCGGTAGGCGGCACCGCCCCAGATCCCTGCCAGCAGGGTGTCGCGGGTGAACACCCGCCCGGGCGCGAGCGCCAGCGCCGACAGGATCTCGAACTCGACGTAGGTCAGCTCGACCTCGCTGCCGCGGACGCGAACCGTGCGCTTGGCGAAGTCGATCCGCAGCTCGCGGACGTCGAGCGGCGCTTGGTCAGTGGCCGTCTGGCGCCCGCGGCCCAGCTTGGCGCGCCGCAGCGCAGCCTTGACCCGGCTCGAGAACTCGCGCACCGAGAACGGCTTGGTGATGTAGTCGTCGGCGCCGACCTCGAGCCCCTCGACCTTGTGGTTCTCCTCGGACTTCGCCGTCAGCATGATGATCGGGACCGGGCTGCGGCCGCGCAGGCGACGGCAAACCTCGAGCCCGTCGAGCTCGGGCAGCACCACGTCGAGCACGACGAGGTCGAACTGCTGCTCGTCGAAGCGCTCGAGCGCCTGCTGGCCGTCGGTCGCCTGCACGACCTCGTAGCCGTCCCGGCGCAGCCGGTACGACAGCATCGCCTGGATCGACAGCTCGTCGTCGACCAGCAGGATGCGCGCACGGCGATCTGGCAACGGTGTCACGGCCCCTCGATGCAAGGGTAAACCGAGGTCAAAACGCAGCCGTCTGGGAGACGGATAACCTCCCCGGCGATGTTTGCTCCCCGGATCTACCGAACGGGGTTGATCGTCGTCGCGATGGCGGTGATCGTGTTTGGTTTCTCGCTGGAGGGCCAGCAGGGAGCGCTCAGCACCAGCGTCGTCCCGGACGCGTTCAACGGCGCCAACGCGTTCGCGGCGATGAACTACATGGCCAGCCAGTATCCGAACCGGCGCCCCGGCTCGGTCGACGACACCGACCTCGCCGCGTACGTCGCCAGCCAGTTCGCGCACAGCAACCTGGTCGTCGCGACGTCGACGTTCCGCGCGCGCACCGTCGACGGGACCCGCACGCTCGAGACCGTCACCGGCACCGTGCCCGGGACCTCGGGCTCGAGCATCGTGATCGTCGCCCACCGCGACGCGCTCGGGTCGCCGGCGACGGCGGACCTGTCGGGGACCGCGACGCTGATCACGCTCGCGAACGTGATCGCGGGCGAGACGCACACGCACGCGATCGTGCTCGCGTCGACGAGCGGCTCGGCGGGCGCCGCGGGCGCGGCCCAGCTCGCGGCCGCCCTGCACGGTCCAATCGACGCCGTGATCGCGCTCGGGGACCTCGCGGGCGCAGAGGCCCGCGAGCCGATCGTCGTGCCGTGGTCGGCGGACGCGACGCTGGCGGCGCCGCTGCTGCGCAACACGGTCGCGGCGATCGTCGGCGCGCAGACCGGGCTGGCGCCGGGCGCGAACGGGCTCGGCGGGCAGTTCGCGCATCTCGCGCTGCCGCTGTCGCTCGGCGAGCAGGCGCCGTTCGGAGCGCTCGGGTATCCGGCGGTGCTGCTGTCGCTGTCGGGCGTCCACGACCCCGGCGCCCACGAGTCGGTGCGCGACGGCACGCGGCTCGCCGAGCTCGGCCAGGCGCTGCTGCAGACGATCGACGCGCTCGACGGCGGCCCCCGCGTGCCGGCGCCGTCGGCGTACCTGATCTGGAAGGGGAACCTGATCCCGGCCTGGGCGCTGCGCGTGCTCGTCGCGGCGCTGCTGGTGCCGGCGCTGCTGACGACGATCGACGGCGCCGCGCGTGCGCGCCGGCGCGGTCACCGGCTGACGCCCTGGCTGGCGTGGGTGCTCGCCGGCGCGCTCCCGTTCGTGCTCGCGCTGGCGGTGCTGGTGGGGATCAGGTACGCGGGGCTGATCAAGGTGCTGCCGGCCGGGGTGGTGTTCGGCGGCGTCGTCGCGACGCACGCCCGGGGCGTGCTGATCCTGGCCGCGCTCGCGCTCGTGCTGGCGCTCTCGTTCGCGTTCGCGCGACCGCTCGTCGTGCGCCGGCTCGGTCACGAGCTGAGCGCCACGGGCGCGACCGCCGATGCCGGCGCGGCCGCGGCGGTGGCGGTCGTGATCTGCGCGATCGCCGTCGTGATCTGGGTGCGCAACCCGTTTGCGGCGGCGCTGCTGGTGCCGGCCGCGAACCTGTGGCTGTGGGCGGTCGATCCCGACCGGCGGCTGCGCGGCTGGCTGTGCGCGGTGCTGCTCGTGATCGGCTTGGCGGCCCCGGTGCTCGAGCTCGTCTACTACGCGCAGACGCTCGGGTTGAGCGCGGCGGCGATCCCGTGGAACGGGGCGCTGCTGCTCGCCGGCGGTCAGGTCGGCGCGCTCACGGCGCTGGAGTGGAGCATCGTCGGCGGGTGCGTCGTGAGCCTCGTCGCGGTGCTGGCCGGCCGGCGGCGGGTGCCCGCGCTGCCCCAGCCGGCGCCGTCGGCGCTGCGCCGGCGGACGAACTACGCAGGACCGCCGTCGCTGGGCGCCGCGAGGTCGGCCGTGCGGCGATAGTGGCGCCGCGACGCGCGGTCTGCTACATCGTCTACAGATGCGCCGCCTGATCCGCGACATCTCCTCGGTGCTGATCATCTCGGGGATCTTGCTGGTGCTCGATGCCGGCGCCACGCTGCTGTGGCAGGAGCCGGTGACGGCGGTGATCGGGCTCGTCAAGCGCAGCCAGATCAACGACCGCTATCTCAGCTACCGCAGCGCGCCGCTGCCGACGCTCGACCAGCGCGCGCTTGCGGCGCTGCCCTCAGAGCAGCAGCGGATCGCGTTGCTGGCGCGCGTCGAGGCCCGGCAGATTCCCGCCGGCGCGGCGATCGGCAAGATCACGATCCGCAAGATCGACGCGAGCTACACGGTGATCCAGGGCACCGACACCGCGAGCCTCGAGAAGGGCCCGGGCCACTACCCGTCGACGGCGTTCCCCGGGCTCGGGCAGACGGTCGCGATCGCCGGCCACCGCACGACCTACCTGGCGCCGTTCAAGCGCATCAACGAGCTCGTGCCCGGCGACCGGATCGTGCTGCGGATGCCCTACGCGACGTTCACCTACGCCGTCCAGTACCACAGGATCGTCGCGCCGACTGCCCTGTGGGTGATCGACAACGTCGGCTACGAGCGGCTGGTGCTGTCGGCCTGCAACCCGCTCTACAGCGCCGCGCAGCGGATCATCGTGTTCGCGCGGCTGCTCGACGAGCAGCCGGTCGGGCCGGCGAGCGCCGGCGTGTCGGTCGCGGGGCGCCGGAGACTTGCGTCGAGTGCCGAGTGACACGATCGAGCCGCCGACGCAGCGTGCCGATTCTCTGAACGATCTCATGGACGAGCATCGAGAGGACAAGATGGCCGATCTCAAGGAGAAGGTCGCACGGGGCCAGTATCGGGTCGATCCGCAGGCTGTCGCGGACGCAATCCTGCGCCGCGCGCACGCCGCCGCCGCCAAGCGGGCGCTCGGCGAGCTGAGGCGACGCCCGCCGATGCACGCATGAGTTGAGTAGGTTGGGGC
>JBEKRJ010000291.1:0-6280 GCA_049518835.1 Solirubrobacteraceae bacterium | reverse complement strand
GCGGCGCCTCTGCGAGTTGGGCTCGACGGCGTCGCGGTGTGCGTGCTCGACGTGAGCCCCGATACGCAAGCCGCGCGGCTGTTGGGGCCAGCCCGATCGTCCTGCTGCGCGCGATCCGCCACGCCGCGCACGATCGCTCGACGCGGCACGCAACCGTACGACGTTAGCCGCCATCACGATCGATAACGGCCGTCGGGCTGCGCGTCGGTCGGCCCGGTCTCGGGCGATCGGCCGAGCCAGCATCGACTGTCGAGTCCGCGTGAGGCAACTTGTCCGTCACTGACCGGGCGTGCCATCGACGGTGATGCCTTCGGGTCCGATGCGAAATTCTCGGACTCGCGGGTCGTTGCGGCTAGCGCGTGTCTTGAGCGCGGTGATGGCGCGGCGGATGGTTGACTCGTCGCGGATGTACTGGAGCACGAGTACGTTGTCCGAGATGTGGGAGACGCCGTATTCAGACAGGCGAGTGACGGCAAAGAGGTCTGGAAGCTCACTGGTCATGAAAAGACTGACGCCGGCCCGGGAGCAGCGTTGGATCAGTGAATACATGTATTCGCGAAAGCGGATCTCGTCGCCGCTGGCGAACAGCACGTCGGTGAGGCTGTCGATTAGGACCCGTTTTGCTCCGAGCTGGTCGATGGTATCGAGGAGCTCGTAGATCCACTCGTCGACGTAGAGGTCGACCGGCGAGCGGTACATCATCGTGACGGAGGCATCGAGCGTCCAGCCGAACGCTCCTGCGACACGCGTGAGTTGGGTCGGATCTTCCTGAAGGGTCGCGATGATCCCACGCTCGCCCGCGACCGCACCGGCGACGATGAAGTGCAGTCCCATGAGCGTCTTGCCGATGCCCGATGGACCTGCGCAGAGGGTTGACGAGCCAGGCCAGTAGCCTTCCGTGAGCATCTCATCGAGAGCCTCGATGCCCGTCGATACACGCTTTGCACCGAGGTCGTAGTTCGAGGAGTCGCCTGTATCGGCCAGCCGGGGGAAAACGCTCACTCCGGCGGCGCTGATGCGATATGAGTGCTGGCCGGAGAGGTAGTTGCTGCCCCGGAGCTTGACCACCTCCAGCACGCGACTGGAGCGTTGACCCGATCGGCGCGAGCCCAAGCCAAGGATGCTGTCGGCCACCGCGGCCTCTGGCTCGCCGGAAATCGTGTCGAGGTCATATTCCCCCAGCCAAAAGCTCGCGCCGGCCACAGCGCTCGCGTCCGCGGCCAGCTCGAAGAGGAAGCTGCGGAAGTCGCGGCGGGTCGGCGCGTATGCCCCGAGTGCCTTGAAGCTGTCGACGATCAGGATGCCGGGATGCCGCTCGCGCAGCAGCACGCGCAGCCGCTCGAGTATTCGCTGCAAGCCTCCTGCTTCGAGATCCTCGCCGAGACTCTCATAGAAGAGGCGCCGCCCGACGCTGGCGACATCAAAGAACTCGAGGGTCTGGGCAAAACGGATCAGCTTGTCAAGCGGCTCCGAAACCGTTGAGAGGTACACGGCTGGCCGCTGCACTGTCGCGTTGGCGAACGCATATTGCTCGGCGAGGATCGTTTTGCCGCTGCCCGGCGGCCCGACGATGAGGTGGATCGCGTTTGCGGGCAGACCGCCGCCAAGGATCATGTCAAGCCGGCCGCTGCCGCTTACCAGACGGTCGATCACTGTCGAATCGACCGCTGTCGGGTGATCGCGCTCGTACCGAGCAGGTCACGAACGGTCGACACGAAAGCCAGCGGGTCGATCGGCTTTTGCAGAAATGCGGCGGCACCGAGGTCGGCAGCAACTTCGCGCGCGGCGAGCGGCGACACAACGATAACCGTCGCTCCGGCTTGGTTGAGCCGTTCGATCAACGGACCACCGACGCCGCCCGAGAGCAGCAACTCGATGAGCACGATCCGCGGCATCAGCTCCTCAAATTTCCGCTCCGCCTCTTCGGCGGACGAGGCGATCTCCACCCGAAATCCTTCCGTTCGAAGCAGATAGTCCTCGACGCTCGCCGCAAAGCGATCACGCTCAGCAATCAGGATCAATATCCCCGTCTGCTCCTCAGCCATCCCCGCGCTAGCCGACTCAATGCCTTGATCAGCGTGCTCGGCGAGCAGACGGTGAGCGTCGCCCGGCGAGAAGCCCTGCTCGAGTTGCTCGACGACGAACGACAGTTGCCCGAGCTGCTTTAGCGTATAGCGCCGCTGCCCGCCCGAGCTGCGAACCGCGATCACTAGCCCGTAGCGCTCTTCCCAGGTGCGCAGCGTCGATACAGGCACGCCGACCATGCGCGAGACAACACCGATGCTATATAGCGCTGGCTCCACAGGTCAAAAGTACCGTCTTACCTGCGGTCGCCTCGAGCAGGCCTGAGACATTCTGGGCTCATGTAGCACGACGGAGTCGAGGCGTCATCGAGGCTGTCGCGCGGCGAGCGGGTGTTCGCTCGAGATGATCGGAAGATGAGCGCGAACGCCAGACACGTCGAGGACTCGCTCAACCTGTCGTGAGCCGTTGATCACCCGCAACCGAGCGGGGTCTTTGCAAGCGCTGTGCATCCGCACGAGCAGGTGGATCCCGGTCGAGTCCATGAAGGTCAACTCCGTGAGGTCCACCACGATCATTTCGACACCGTCATCCCTGAACACAGCATCGAATGCGCTCTCGAGCAGCGACACCGTCGCAAGATCGAGCTCTCCGATCGGTGTCAGGCGGTGAACTCCACCCTCGCGCGTCTCACGTATCGATAACGGGCCCAGACTGATCATTGATCACCTCCAACATGAGAAGGGTCAAAACTCACGGTCCAGTCGGCCGCACGTCGTCGGCAGCGACGTCCTGTGTTCGCTGATCCTATACCTCCTCAATAGCTCAGTCAACCCTCCCCACTAGCTCTCGCACGCGCGCGCCACTCCCGAGACCGCAGGCGCACGGGACCGCGATCTGTCCGGGTCCTCTACGCCGGCGAGAACCTCGCCGACCGGCTCTGGCGCGGCACGAGCCGGCTACGTCGCGCGGCCGGCAGGATCCTGCTCGGGCTGCTACTGCTCGCGGTCCACAAATGTGTGGTGTCGGCTACCCCATAGTGCAACACGCCACCGGCGGCGATTACCTGATCCTCGCCCTGGTCGGACTGTTCGCAGCGAACCGAGATTCGTGCTGACTTGGCTGATCAACCGACGAGTCCTCAGGGCCCGTGATCGCCAACGTCGCTCACGACTCCGGATTTTGCGCAACCCCGTCGGTACACCACGTGCATCACGCGCGCTCTGACGCGCCACTCCGAGCCGGTGGCTCCGGTGAACCGCATCCGGCCGTGGACGGTTGCATATATGACGGTTGCACAAGTTCAGTGGCGGGATGTCGAGCGCCCGAGCTCTCGCATGCGCGGCCGTCCGTGCCAGCCCGGACCCCGGGCGCGTACGCAGCGATGACCGACCGCGGCTTGTCCGCGTGGCGGCCGGCGGTAGGGTGGGATCCCGAGGCGCTCGTCAGCGCCCCGTCAGCTGGCGCGCTGGTCTGCGGTGTCGGCGACCGGAAGGCGGCGGGGCGCCGGCGCGCTGGCGGGCGCAGGGTCGTCGTCGTGGGCGGGGTGTCCGCCGCGCATCAGCGACGCCGCGGCGGCGATCAGGCATGCGATGATCGCGAACAGGAAGGCCGCGTGTAGCCCATTGCGGAAAGGGGCCGAGATCAGGTTCGGGAAGAACGAGTGGCCGGTCAGGATCGACTGGCTGCGGGCCGGCAGCGTGGATAGTACGCGCGGCCCGAGCAGATGCTGGATCGGGTTGTAGCCGAGGAACGCAGCGAACAGGATCGACACCGGCGGCAGCATCGACGCGCTGTGGGCGGCGGCGGCCGCGACGCCGTGGGCCTCGAGGCCGGAGCTCATCGCCCGGGGCAGTGTGGACGCCAGCCCGATGATCATCAAGGTGAAGAAAACGCCGATCGACAGCACCTGAGCGGAGTTCTGGAATGTCTGGTTCATCGCTCCTCCCGCCCCGCGGTCCGCTCGCGGCAGGCTGTTCATCACCGCGGCCCGGTTAGGCGAGGCGAACAGGCCCATCGAGATGCCGGTCAGGAGCAGGATCAGCCCGAAGGGCAAGTACGAGAAGTTGGTCGGCAGCAGCAGCAGCAGTCCGAATCCCACCGCCGTCAACAGCATTCCCGCGGTGGCGAAAGGCCGTGCGCCGAAGTGGTCTGACAGGTAGCCGGAGGCCGGCCCGGCGCAGAGCAACCCGATCGTCAGCGGCAGCATGTAAATGCCCGCCCACAGCGGGGTCTGCGTGAAGCTGTAGCCGTGCTGGGGCAGCCAGATGCCCTGCAGCCAGATGATCAGCATGAACATCAGGCCGCCACGTGCAAGCGAGGACAAAAACGTCGACAGCGTGCCGAACGTAAACGCACGGATGCGGAACAGCGGTAGCCGGAACATCGGATCGTGCGAGCGACTCTCGACCGTCACGAACGCGATCAGGGCGCCGACCCCGGCCGCCAGCAGGCCGAGCACCCGAGGGCTGCCCCAGCCGACCGCGTGCCCGCCGGCTGGGCGGATGCCGTAGGTCACGGCCGTCATGATCAGGACGAGCCCGAGCGCGAAGGTCACGTTGCCCCACCAGTCGATCGGGGCCGCCCGCGGCGAGTTCAGCTCACGCAGGCTGCGGTACGCCCAGACGGTTCCGAAGATCCCAACGGGCACCGAGATCAGGAACACGAGTCGCCAGTTGATCGGGGCGAGCACGCCGCCGAGCACGAGGCCGATGAAGAAGCCGCTGACGCCGACGATGTTGTTGATCCCCAAGGCCATCCCGCGCTGGTTCGCGGGGAACGCGTCGGTGATGATCGCCGCCGCGTTCGCCAGCAGACAGGCACCGCCGATGCCCTGCAGGACTCGCAGGCCGATCAGATACGACGCCCCGTCGCGGCCCTGCATCCAGTCGACGGCGAGCAGCAGCGACGCGACCGTGTAGATCACGAACCCAAGCCTGTAGATCTTGACCCGCCCGACCATGTCCCCCAGTCGCCCGAGGCTGACGATCAGAACGCTGGTCACAACGAGGTAGCCGAGAATCATCCACAGCAGGTAGAACGAGTTCGCGGGGACGAGCGGGTCGAGATGGATGCCACGGAAGATGTCTGGCATCGCGATGATCGTGATCGAGCCGTCCAGAGTGGCCAGCAGGACGGCCAGCGTGGCGTTCAGGAGGGCGATCCACTTGTAGCGATCCGGGTCGAGCATAGGCATTCGCCTACCACACAATACACAGGTGACCTGAACAGTCTACCTGCATGGATGCCGCTAGAATGTCGCCATGGCCATCAAGGAGCCGACGACCACTCTGCTCGCACACCAACTTCGCGAGACGCTCGGGCGCGTCGTTCGCCGCCTACGCGCGGAGCCGGGTCCGTCGGTAGGGCGCCTCGCGGTCCTCGGCCGCCTCGACCGCGACGGCCCGGCGAGCATCAGCACTCTCGCGACCTGCGAGCGGATGCGCCCGCAGTCGATGGCCCAGACCGTTCACGACCTCGAGATCGGGGGGCTCGTCTCACGACGCCCCGACCCGGGCGACGGGCGCCGAGTCTTCATCGAGCTGACCGCCGCCGGACTCGAGCTCCTACACAAGACCCGCGCGCGTCGCGAGACGTGGCTCACCGACGCCTTGGAGCGCGAGCTCGACGCCGACGAGCGGGCATTGCTCTCCGAGGCACTCGCTCTGCTGGCCCGGGTGGCCGACGCCTGAAGCACAAGCATCATCGACGACCTCGCAACGCGCCGAAGCGTGCTTGACGCCTTGCGCAGCGACATCCGAGCTCCTGGCTAGCACACGGCGCGCCGAGCTCGGCCGTGGGCGCCGAGCGCTCTTTCCGCTCGTCGGTGATCGCGAGCTGATCCACGCGGGGGAGCCGAAGCACCGGTTCTTCGAGCGGCGCGGCGCGCGCCGGCCGGCAGACCATCCCTGGCGCGCGGCCTGCTACCCAACAGGTAGGCGAGGCCCGCCGCGACTGCGTGCTCGCAGAACATCCCGTTGTTGGCGTCGGCGCAATCGCATTCGGCGCCCAGCTCTCCAACGCGATGGTGCACGATCGCCAGGTAAGGCTGAGCGTCGTCGACGTGGACATACGCCCAGAGGCTGAACTCATCTTCGTCCAGGCCGTCGACCGCGTCAAGAAGGCGGCGGCCGCGACCGAACCTCGCTCGCCCGGCGAGGTCCCGGAGGTCACGTTCGTTGAATAGGGTCGCGGCCAGGGCGCGAGGGCTGCTCGTTGGTGCGCCGCTTGGCGTGCCGACGAGCCGAGCGGTGCTACG
>JBEKRJ010000290.1:0-6289 GCA_049518835.1 Solirubrobacteraceae bacterium | reverse complement strand
TGTTCATCGGGTTCGAGGAGGTCAGCGCCGGCGCGAAGGCCCTGCGCGCCTCTGCGTCCGTCCTGAGCCGCGACGTCGCCGAGGCGATGGCGCTTTCCTCGCGCGAGCTGCGCGCGTTCGTCGAGGCGCGCGGCATCCTCAAGGAGGCCGACGTCACCGCTGCCGAGGCGCGCGTGCTCGCGCCCGAGGCGAAGGCCGCGGGCGCCAACGGGCGCGTCGCCGGGCGCGAGGCGACCGCCGCCGAGACGCGCCCCCGCGCGGGGCGCGTCGCGGAGGGCGTGGGTACTGCGACGGCGGCCGAGCGCCCGATACTCGAGCAGAGCGCGCTCAGGGAAAGCGTCGAGAAGCTCACGGTCGCCGAGCGCACCGCGGAGTTCAACGTCATCGTGCGGACGCCCCTGTCGCTGGCGACCGAGCCGGGCTTCGTCGGCGAGGTCGCGCTGCCGCAGCCGGGCCCGGGCCGGCACACGTGGCGCGTCGATGACGTGGGGACGTGGTGCCGGTTCTCGGGGCCCAGGTCGTGCCTGCCGCCGAGCACCGTAGAGCTCCGCGCCCGCATCGAGGAGCTGAAGCGCAACCGGGCGAACTACAGGACCGAGCGGGACTTCATGCGCGCCTTCGAGCGCATCGTCAAGGACGACCCCGAGCTGCGCCGCATCGATCCACACCTGCGTGTCCTCACGGACCCCGAGGTGCTCGCGGACAACCTGACCCGCGAGTTCGGATCGCGCCCGCCCGGGCACGATGCGCACCACATTGTCCCCAAGGGGATCAAGGAGGCCGAGGAGGCGCGCGAAATCCTGCGCGAGGCCGGCATCGGCATCCACGACGCCGAGAACGGCATCTGGCTCCCCGGCGACCCATCGGTGCCCAACCCGACCACGGTCGAGTCGCATTCCAAGGTCCACACGGATGCGGCAATCCGCCAGATGACCCAGGAGCTGCGCAAGGCGGCGGCCGAGCGTGGCGCCGAGGGCGTCCGCGGCGCGCTGTGGGAGATCCGCGAGCGGCTCGCCGGGCGCGGCCAGTACCACCCGCCGGACGTCGGCCGCGCGCGAAAGGTGGAGCCATGAGCACGCCACTCTCGCTCCAGCTAATAGTGCTCCGTCGGGGCCTCAGGTTGGTGAACCCCGTCGATGGTGCTCGGGCGCCAGCTCGCTGCGGCACGGGGAGCCACGTCCCGTGCCGGCAGACGCTCGACCCTGCAGCGGAGCTTCGCGAGTCCCACGAGGTCCTCAGCGCCGCTGGACCGGAAGCGATCACCGGTCCAGACGGGCCCCGCGCGCGGCGGGACACGAGCCATCTGTCCTGTTAGCGCGGCCGCGGCCGGCGGGCGGCGCGCGTGCTCGGCGCCGGCTCACGCGCCGGTCGCGACGCCGACGCGCGCGCTGAGGCTGGCACAACGTTACAGCCGGTGATCTGACCGTCTCGGGTGTCACGTTGTGGTCGTCTGCGGGACACAACGTGACGCGCCCGGGCGCGACTTTGCCGGTATGTCACGTTTGGCGACCGGCCGGCGCTTCTGGACTCCTTAGACGCGCTCGATCCGCCGGCCTCGCCGCGATCGGCTCCGATCAAGCTGCGCTTGCGCTCCAAGATCAGCCCTCGCCGGCAGCGCTCAGCTCAGCTCAGCTCAGCTCAGCTCCGCGCCGCTGAGCCGGCGGTTCATCGACGCGAACATCTCGCCGCTGAACTCGACCAACCGTTCGCAGTGCTCCTGCGAGTCCCCGCCCAGACAGACAGCCACGGTCTCGATCGCGGCCCTCCGAAGCCGGCCTGCAGACACAAGAATTCGAACAGCCCCGAGCAAACTCCTTCAACAACACGGAGCACTATTAGAGCTAAGGAGCGCCACCAGCACGCCCAGCTACTGGCCACACTGAGGGCCAGCTGGGGGTCAGCTAGGGGCGGAGGGTCGCCCGGCGCCGGGCAGCAGGCCGTGCTCGTAGGCGAAGATGACGGCATGGATGCGGTTGCGCAGGTCAAGCTTCATCAAGATCCGTTTGATGTGCGTCTTGACGGTCGACTCCTCGATCACGAGCGCGGCGGCGATTTCGTGGTTTGAGAGGCCACGGGCGACGAGCTCGAGCACCTCGCGCTCGCGGGGAGTCAGCTCCGACAGCTGCGCGCTCGAAGCGAGGGCGGGCGTCGGCTGGCCGACCATCCGCCCGATCACGATCCGTGTCACCGAGGGCGACAACAGCGAGTCGCCGGCGGCGACCGTGTGGATCGCGGCGAGCAGCTCCTCGGGGCGTGTGCGCTTGAGCAGGAAGCCCGATGCGCCGGCGTTGAGCGCGCCGAAGATGTACTCGTCGTCCTCGAAGGTCGTCAAGATCACGACCCGGGCGTCGGGGTTGCGAGCGAGGATCTCGCGGGTGGCGGCGATCCCGTCGAGGTCCGGCATGCGGACGTCCATCAAGACCAGATCGGGATCCAGCGCGCGGAACCGGTCGAGTGCGATCCGCCCGTTGGCGGCCTCGCCGACGACCTCGATCCGCGGATCGCTGGACAGCACCGCGCTCAGGCCGGCGCGCATCAGGTCGTCGTCGTCGACGAGCAGCACGCGGACCGGAGGAGCGTCCGCGGTCTGCGGGCTCACCCTCCGTCCGCCACGGTCGCATATGGCAGCTGGGCATGGACGCGGAAGCGTCCGGCGCTGACCCCGGTCTCGAGATTGCCGCCCAGCAGCGCCGCGCGCTCGCGCATGCCGAGGATGCCGTGGCCGCCGAAGCCGGTGTGTGCCCCGTTGCCCGCGCGCACGGCCGGTGCCGGTCGCGCCGGGTTGGAGACCGTCAACTCGAGCTGCGCCGGGCGGTAGGCGATGTCGACCTCGGCGGCGCCGTTGCCGTGCCGGGCTGCGTTGGTGAGGGATTCCTGGAGGATGCGGTAAGCCGCCTGGTCAAGGGCGGGTGCCAGTGGTCGGGGGTCGCCGTCGACGGCGAGGCGCACCGACAATCCGTTGGCGCCGTGGCGGTCGGCGAGCGTGCTCAGCGCCGCCAGCCCTGCCGGCGGCTCGACCGCGGCGTCGCCGGCGTCGCTCTCGCGCAGGCCGCGGATCATCCGGTCGATCTCGCCGATCGTCTCGCGGGCGACATCCTCGATCGTCGTCAAGGACTGCCGGGCCCGCTGCGGATCGCGGTCCTGGAGCAGCCTCGCGGCGCCCGCCTGCACCAGGATCACGTTGATCGCGTGGGCCGCCGAGTCGTGCAGGTCGCGCGCGATCCTGGTCCGCTCCTCGGCCGCGGCGAGGCGGCGCTCGCGCTCGGTCTCGCGTTCTGCCCGGATCGCGCGCTCGACGAGGTCGGCCATGCGCTGGCGGCGCTGGCGCATCCCGTCGCCGATCACCCACGCGCCGCCCCAGATCAGCGTTCCCAACAGGACCGGGCTGGCGGGGAAGCCGGAGTGCCCGCTCGCCGCTGCGGCGACGTGCACGGCGAACATCCCCACCACGACGGCGGTCGTGAGGCGCATCCGATCGCGGGTGCGCGCGTCAGCGGCGACGAAAAACAGCGCGAACGTCGGCCCGAACGGCGGCCCGAGGTCGTAATGCAGGGCGTTTAGCACCGCACTCGCCGCGGTGCTGACGGCAAACGCCGACAGCGGCGCACGGCGGCGCGCGAGCAGCGGCGCGGCAGTCAGGGCCGCGAGCACGATGTCCAGCGCATCGCCGCCAGAGGCTCGGAAGTGCAGCAGCGCAACCGTGCCGGCAAACGCAAGCGCCGCGACGACGGCGTCGCGAGCCCCCGGCGAGCACGTGCTGATTATTCGTGACGGTGCCGTTACCGATCGCATGTCGGATACGAGGTTAATCCGCGCGGCAGGCGCGCGAGTCGTCCCGTCGGAGGATCTCGATCCCCCCGTAGGGGGATCCGCAGGTTCATCCCTCAGGGCGTTTCGCGGGCGCCCCCGCGACCGTACCTTAGTGAGCGCAGACAAGCGGTTAAAGCGGAGATCGAAGGAGTCTCGATGACATACGAAAGCGGCTGGAGCGGGATGGGCGAGCGCAGGCAGGACCCCAACGTGCGTGCCGGCGACGCCGACCGTGAGGCGATCGCGGACATCCTGCGCCGCCAGCACACAGAAGGGCGCCTCGACGCGGACGAGTTTCAGGAGCGGATCGACCGCTGCTACCGCGCCAAGTCGCTAGGCGAGCTCGACGGGCTGCTGGCCGACCTGCCGCGCGAGCCGCAGTTCTCGGGGCGTCGCCGCGGGCGGGGCCGCGCGTGGGGATTTGGGAGTCGCTTGCTGCGACTGAAGTTGGTCGGCTTCGTACCGGTATTGCTGGTGCTCGCCGGACTGTCGGCCCTCACCGGCCATCACCTGTTCTGGGTCGCGATCCCCCTGTTCTTCCTCGCGATGCGCTTTGGCCCATGGCGGCGGCATCGCGGATTCTGCTCGCCGCGGCGCACGCAGTACGACGGCGGCGGCCGCGGCCGGTGGCTGTGAGCGCTTGCCCGGTGGCGGTGCAGGCCGTCCTTGGTGACGGTCTGCGCTGTCGGTGGTTGGGCTGCTCGCCTTCACGCGATCGCGGCGATGATCAGCCGCCTGACGCCCTTCGGGGTGTAGACGTCGATCTGATCGCCGACGTGATGGCCGAGCAACGCGCCGCCGATCGGCGACGCTGCCGACAGCCTGCCATCGACCGGCCTGGCCTCGTAGGGCTCGACGATCGTGTACGTGCGCTCGTGCCCTGCGCTTGCGTCGGTGACGCTCACTGTCGATCCGAGTTGGACTGCAGAATCAGGCGACATCTCGACGATGCTCATTCGTTCAGCTCCCTTGTGGCTTGACCTTGATGACAGCCCCGTCGTGCTGAGCTTCGGCCGGGGCCGGGAAGGTGCTTGCACCCAGAGAGTTCGGTGCCGATCGCGATTCCTTTAGGCGGATTTGACGCGTCGTCGTCGTCGTCGGCGTGCGGGTGCGATGGTTCCAGTGCGTATCCGTGCGTTTCAGTGCGCGAGGGCGATGATGATCAGCACGACTATGACCAAGACCAGGCCGGCGGCCGAGATGCTAACCGGTCGCTGGCGCCACCAGAACTCGGGCTTGGCGCGGTCGCGCGTGTAGCGCCCCTCCGGCGGGGTGCCGACCCAGTCCTCGTCATCGTCGAAGGGGCTTATTCATCCAACATACTCGCCCGCGGCCCCGACTCAAGCGCCCGCGCAGGAATTATTGCGGGGTTCCACTGTGCCTAGACGGCGCCGGCCACGCCCAGCCATTCGTCAAATCCCTGCACTAATACCCCTGTCCGCCCCAACCTCGCCCGTCACTGCTCGTCGAGCGTCGAATGCTCCTCGGTGGGTTGCGAGACGTGTCCGTTGGGGCTCTCGGGCGCCGACGGCTGGGCCGCCGGCAGCGCCGGTGCGATCGCGCGCTCGGCCTCGGCCGGGAAGCGATCCGTGGCGTCTTCGGCAAGGCTGAACAGACTCGTGGCGATGTTGCGGACGTCATCGACCAGCCGCGCCCGCTCACGCCAGATCGCGTCGGCCTCGCGATCGAGCTCGCGGACCTTTAGGCGCGCCTCATCGGTCATCGCGAGCGCGTTGGCGGCCGCGTCGGACAGGCACTTGTCGGCCTCGGTCTGCGCCCGCCGGGTGGTCTGGTGGGCCTGGTCGTGTGCGACGCGAAGGATTGCCGCGGCCTGCTCGCCGATCTGCTCGATCTCGGCGGCGACGGCGGTCTTGGTGGGCTTGTGTGCGCGCAGCGCGTCGAGCTCGGCCTCGAGCTCGGCGATCGCCTCGTCCACGGCGGCGCGGTCGTAGCCGTGGCGGGCGGTGGGGAAGCGGGCGACCGGCTGTTGCCAGTCGGCCTCGGGCTCGGCGTCGGCGGTCGCGTCCCAGGCCGGCTGGTAGTGGTCGCTGCGCTCGGTCGTGCCGAACGTACGGGCGAGCCTGTCGCCGAGATCGGCGATGCGCGACCCCGCCGGCCGGCGCCGGGCCGGCCCCTCGACGGTCGCAGGGGATCTATCGAAATCGCTCATTGGCCTTCCTCCTGGCTTCGGACGAACATCGAGGCTGTTCGTCGCAGCGGATCAGATCCCTGCGGCTGGGGGGCGGCGCCAGCAATCGTGCAACCGGCCGGCGGGTGGGGCGCGCGGTCAGCGGGTCACGACGTGCGGTGTACCTGGAAGGGCGCGAAGCTCTGATCCACCGGCATCAGCTCGAGCGTGTTGACGTTGACGTGCGCCGGCAGCGCAGCGACCCAGTGCACGCACTCGGCGACATCCTGCGCCTGCAGCGGCGTCGTCCCGGCGTAGGTCGCGAGCGCGCGCTGCCAGTCGCCACCGAAG
>JBEKRJ010000289.1:0-6300 GCA_049518835.1 Solirubrobacteraceae bacterium | reverse complement strand
CGTTCAAGCTGCGCGGCGAGCAGCGCTGCGCGCTGACCTGGTTCGGCGACGGCTCGACGTCGCGCGGTGACTTTCACGAGGCGATGAACTGGGCCGGGGTCCAGCGGCTGCCGGTCGTGTTCGTGCTCGAGAACAACCAGTACGCCTACTCGACGCCGCTGGACAAGCAGTTCGCCGTCAACCCCGTGCAGCGCGCGGCCGCGTACGGGTTCGTCGGCGTGACCGTCGACGGCAACGACGTCGAGGCCGTGTTCGAGGCCACGCGCGCGGCGCGCGAGCGCGCGCTGGCCGGCGAGGGGCCGTCGCTGATCGAAGCGGTGACGATGCGCATGCATGGCCACGCCGCCCACGACGACATGAAGTACGTCCCCAAGGAGCAGGTCGAGCAGTGGCGCCGGCGCGACCCGATCGACCGCCACGAGTCGCGCCTGCGCGAGCTGGGCGTGGACGTCGAGCGACTGCGCGCCGAGATCGGCGCCGAGATCGAGTCCGCTACCGAGCAGGCGCTGGCAGGTCCAATGCCAGATGGCACCACCGCTACCGCCGGCGTCTTCTGTCAATGCCAAGCCGAACCCCTTGGTGATGGGGTCGCGCGGTGGAGCGGATTCGCGTCATGAGCACGCTGACCTACCTGCAGGCGATCTCGGCTGCGCTGCGCGACGAGCTGCGCGCCGACGAGCGGGTGCTGTTGATGGGCGAGGACATCGGCACGTTCGGCGGCGCGTTCAAGGTCACCGACGGCCTGCTCGACGAGTTCGGGCCCGAGCGCGTGATGGACACCCCGCTCGCCGAGTCCGGGATCATCGGCACCGCGATCGGCGCTGCCGTCGTCGGCATGCGCCCGGTGTGCGAGATGCAGTTCTCCGACTTCATCTCCTGCGGCTTCGATCAGCTGGTCAACGTCGCGGGCAAGATGCACTACCGCCAGGGCCTGGCGGTGCCGATCACGGTCAGGCTGCCGTCCGGCGGCGGCTTCTCCGGTGGCCCGTTTCACTCCCAGAACCCCGAGGCGTGGTTCATGCACGCGCCCGGGATCAAGGTCGTCGCCCCGTCCACGGCCGCGGATGCGAAGGGCCTGCTGCACGCCGCGATCCACGATCCCAACCCGGTCTGCTTCATGGAGCACAAGCATCTCTACCGCCGGATCCGCGGCGAGGTTCCCGAGGGCGTGTTCGAGACGCCGTTCAGCGCTCGCATCGCCCGGCCCGGGACCGACCTCGTCGTGATCGCGTACGGCGCGATGGTCCATGTCGCGCTGGAGGCGACCGCCGACGTGGACGGCGCATCGGTCGAGGTGCTCGACCTGCGCTCGCTGGTGCCGCTCGACGTCGACGCGATCCTCGACTCCGTGCAGCGCTGCTCGAAGGTCGTGATCGTCGACGAGGCGAACTTCACCTGCGCAGCCGGCGCTCAGGTCGCCGCGATCATCGCCCAGCACGGCTTCGAGTACCTCGACGGGCCGGTCGTGCGGGTCGCTACGCCCGACGTGCCGATCGCGTTCTCGCCGCCGCTCGAGCAGGCGTTGCTGCCCAGCGTCGACCGCCTCAAGGAGGCTTGCCGTGAGCTCCTCGCATACTGACGCGGCCACGCTCGTCGACGTCACGATGCCACAGATGGGCGTGTCGGTCGCGGAGGGCACCGTGATCGGCTGGCGCGTCGAGGTCGGCGATCGCGTGCAGTCAGACCAGACGATCTGCGAGATCTCGACCGACAAGATCGACACCGAGGTGCCCTCGCCGGTCGCCGGCGTCGTCGCCGAGATCCTCGTGGCGCCTGAAGCGACCGTGTCGGTCGGCACCGTGCTCGCGCGGATCGCGACCGCGGGCGCGGTCAACGGGGCACCGCCGCGAGACGCCCCGGCCGCGCTGCCCGAACCGGCGCGCAACGCCCCGGCGGTGCTCCCGGAGGGCCCGCGCGCTCGTGGCCGGTACTCGCCGGTCGTGCAGCGAATCGCCGCACAACACGGGATCGACCTCGCGCAGGTCGCCGGCACCGGGCGCGACGGGCGCGTGCGCAAGCAGGACGTGCTGGCAGTCGTGGCTGCCGCGGCGCCCGAGCCGCCGCTGCACATCGAGAGTCCATACCGGCCTGAGCCCACGCCGGCGCCCGCCGCCAGGGAGATGCGTCCCGCCGCACCACCGGCGGGCCTGTCACGGATGCGCCGCCAGATCGGCGAGCACATGAAGCGTTCGCTCGCCACCGCCGCGCACTGCACGACCTGGATCGAGGTCGACATGGGCCGCGTCGAGGCGGCGCGGGCGCGGCTGGGAATGACCGCGCTGCCGCTGGTGGCGCGCGCGACCGTGCTGGCGTTGCGCGAGCAGCCGGCGTGCAACGCGTGGCTCGAGGACGACCGCTATACCCACCACGACGATGTAAATCTCGGGGTCGCGGTCTCGCTCGGCGAGGACGGGCTGATCGTGCCGGTCATCGAGCGGGCGCACGAGCTGTCGGTCGAGGGCCTCGCGGCGCGGATCAAGGAGCTCGCGCGGCGCGCCCGCGCGCGCGAGCTGACCGCCGACGAGGTCCGCGGCGCCACCTTCACGATCACCAACCCAGGTCAGTACGGCTCGATCATGGCGACGCCGATCATCAACCAGCCGCAGGTCGCGATCCTCGATCTCGAGGCCGTCACCAAGCATCCCGTCGTCGTCACCGACGCCGACGGCAACGACTCGATCGCGATCCGGCCGACCACGATCCTCGGCCTCAGCTGGGACCATCGCGCGCTCGACGGCGCGCAGGCGGCGCAGTTCTTGGCCAGCATCAAGCGCCGGCTCGAAGCGTGGGTCGACGGATGAGCGGCGAGCTATGGGTCTGCCAGCTGGGCACGGTCCCCTACCGCGCCGCGCTCGCGCTGCAGGATCGGATCCGGGCCGCGCGCCAGTCCGACCTGCTACCCGATGTGCTGCTGATGCTCGAGCACCCGCCGGTGTACACGCGCGGGCGCCGCTCGGGGCCCGGCGAGCTGCCGCTCGGCGCGGACTGGTACGCGCAGCGCGGGATCGAGGTCGTCGACACCGACCGGGGCGGGAAGATCACCTTCCACGCGCCGGGCCAGCTGGTCGGGTACCCGATCTTGCGCGTCGACGACGTCGTGGCGTACGTCCGCACGCTCGAGACGGCGCTGGTCGCCGCGCTGGCCGACGAGGGCCTGCACAGCCGGGCGCGCCCGCACGACGGACCCGATTACACCGGCGTGTGGGTCGGCGAGCGCAAGATCGCCTCGATCGGCATTCACCTCGCGCGCGACGTGACCACGCACGGCTTCGCCGTCAACGTCGAGAACGATCTCGAGCCGTTCTCCTGGATCGTTCCCTGCGGCCTTGCCGGCGTGCAGATGACCTCGCTGGTGGCGGAGACCGGCCGGCCCGCCGGGCAGCTGAGGTGCGTGCGCCGGCGGGTTGCCTGGCGGGTGGCGCAAGCCCTCGGCGCGCGCCAGCGTCTGGTCTCGCTCGCCCGGATCGAGGCCGTCGCCGGCGCGCTGGTCGCGGCAGCGCGTTGAAGCCGCCGTCAAAGCAGCTGATCGAGGCCGGCGCGCTCGAGCACACGCGCGCGGCGATGCTCGCCTACGCCGGCGCGCTCGCCGGCCGCTGACCCGCTGGCGCGGGCTGAACAGCGCCGCTCGTACGGGCGTCGACTGCAGGTCCGCTACGTGCGCGTGCGCGCGGATCGCGCCGACATCAACAGCAAGTTCTGACGTTTGCTTTTGTCGCGGCCTGCATGGATGCCGGCCTGTTCTACTCGATTGGGGTCACGAATGTCCGCACCCTTACCAACCAGCCCCCAGCCAAGTCCGTCGAGCCCGGGCCGCGAGCGCGGTCGCGAGGCGATGCGCCGCTGGTCGCTGTTTCCCGTCGACCCGAGCCGGCTGTGGGCGACAGACGAGCCGGCGAGCGAGCGCCAGCCAGCCGCGCGTCGTCCGTCGTGGGGCATAGTCCTGTCGCAGATCGCGACCTTCGAGCAGCGTGCTTGATGCTGACGTCGCCCACGCGACCCGACGGCGAGCGCCCCCGCGTCGTGATCGCGGACGACGAACCGGTCGTGCGCGCGGCGATCTCAGCCCAGCTTCGCAGCCAGTTCGACGTCGTCGGCCAGGCCGATGACGCCGACGGCGCGATCCGGCTGGCACAGTCTTGCCGCCCCGACGTCGCGCTGATCGACGTCGAGATGCCGGGCGGAGGGCTGTACGCGACGCAGGTGATTCGCGTGCAGTCGCCCGACACGGCGATCGTGATCCTGTCCAGCGATCGAACGCGCGCCTCGGTGCTGGAGTTCCTCGACGCGGGCGCCACCGCCTACCTGCGCAAGGGAAGCTCGCCCAAGCACCTCGCCGAGCGGATCAACGAAGCGTTGAGCGCGCGCAGGCTCACCAACGAGCCCGCCGACCGGATTCGGCGCGCCGCCGACGAGCGCTTCCGGGCGGCATTCGACGAAGCCGGCGTGAGGATGGCGATCATGCCGCTGGAGGGCGATCGCGCCGGGCGCCTGATCGCCGTCAACTCAGCCTACGCAACCATGCTCGGCCGCGACGTCGACGAGCTGATCGGCGCCAACGCGGAGAGCTGGACCCACCCCGACGACCTGCCGGACGGGCTCGGCGACCCGTTCTCAGAGCTCGCGGCCGGCTTGGTGGAGCGAGCCGAGTTCGAGACCCGGTTCATCCACCGCGACGGGAGCATCGTCTGGGTCAGCGTGACGGCCGCCAGCTTCTGCGATGAGGACGGCGAGCGCGCGGCGGTGGTACAGGTGATCGACGTCTCGGAACGCAAGCGCTTCGAGGCCCGGTTGCAGCATCAGGCCGAGCACGACCCGCTCACCGGCCTGTTCAATCGCCGGCGGTTGGACGAGGAGCTCGAGCACGCGCTCGCCCGCGCGCGCCGCTATGGCAGCCGGAGGGCGCTGCTCCTGCTCGATCTGGACGGATTCAAGTTCGTCAACGACTCGCTCGGCCATGGCGCCGGAGACGAGCTCGTCGTGCGGCTAGCCGACACGATCCGTGGCGCGCTGCGCGAGGTCGACGTCGTCGCCCGCACCGGCGGCGACGAATTCGCGGTGCTGCTGCCGGAGACCGACGAGCAGCAGGCGCTGCTCGTCGCGCGGCGGCTGCTCGAGGCGATTCGCCGGCAAGGGACGATCCTGCGCGCGGGCGTGCGCGCCCAGGTGACGACCTCGATCGGCATCACCACCTTCGACGGGCGCGAGCCGACCACCGCCGAGGACCTGCTCGTCGAGGCCGACATCGCCAGGGCTGGCTCGCGCGACTGCGCGACGCAGTCGCGCAGGAGCGACTGACGCTGTTCGCGCAGCCAATCACGCCGGTTTGCGCCGGCAAGGCGAACTGGTTCGAGCTGCTGATCCGGATGCGCGGCGACGACGACGAGCTGATCATGCCCGGGACGTTTCTTTACAACGCCGAGCGCTTCGGGCTGATCCAGTCGATCGATCGCTGGGTCGTCGGCCAGGCGATCGAGCTGCTGCACGCCTACAGCGCGCGCGGCGTCGAGTTGCTCGGGAAGTACGGGGTCGGCTACTCCCAGGGTTACCACACCGGCCGCCCGGGCCCGCTCGGGCGCGTGCTACCGCCCCTGCGCTGGCGGCTGCTAAGTGGGTGGGCCCTGACGCTGCGTCTCGCGGCGGTGCGCGCTGATCGAGCTGGCGACCGTCTCGGCGATGATCCCGCGCACCGCACGCCGGAGGATCAGCTCGGGCGCATCCCCCAGCGCGGCCAGCGTGCCCCCGATCGAGACGCTCAGCAGCACGGTCTGGCGCTCGGCTACCAGGCGCGTGCGCTTCACGAGCACGCGCAGGCGCTCGGCGACGAGCCCCAGGGTCGGCGCGTCTGCGTCGGCGAGCATCGTCGAGACCTTTCACGACGACAGCGCATTCGTCGTGTACGAGCGTGCGCGCGATCACCCGCAGCGCCTCGTCGCCGGCGTCGTGACCGAAGCGGTCGTTGATCTGCTTGAAGCGATCGACGTCGATGAACAGGACTCCGAACGAGCGCCCCAGGCGCTCGTGCTGCTGCACCCACCCCAACAGCGTCGCCTCCCCGAGGCGACGATTGCCCACGCCGGTAAGCGGATCTGACAGCGAGGTGCGGGCCATCGCGGCCGCGCGGCGACTGTTGCCGACGAATGCGCTGTCGTCGTGAAAGGTCTCGACCGCGCCGACGATCGTCCCGTCCGCCGCGCGGATCGGCGCGGAGCGCACGCATACCGGCAGGCGGTGCCCGTCCTTGTGGCGCAGGTACACATGCGCCTCGCGTTGGCTCCCGTCGCCGATCGTCGCCAGCAGCGG
>JBEKRJ010000288.1:0-6303 GCA_049518835.1 Solirubrobacteraceae bacterium | reverse complement strand
CCTGTCACTGAGAGCGGCGGGCGCGTCGTCAACCAGTGCCCAACTTCCGGGAATTTCTTCAGCCGCCCAAAGCCCTGCTCAAGCGCGTAATCCAGCTCTCACCGTGTCCACATCGATAGCGGTAGGCCCGCATTTGCTCGTCCGCACGAGGGCGGAGTCGCCGCCGATTTCGTGCGATCGACAGACCGCGCCCGCTTCCTCCCGTTGGTGGCCCCTCGGATTGGGGGTCACACGCATAGCCCGGCGGGGTTCAGGCAAACGTGTGGTGACTCTCGCTCGCGTCGCTGAGGGCCTGCGAGTTGACCTCGTGCTGGCGCGGTGAGATGATGACGCTTCCCCGCGGGGTGATCTTGGGGAGCTAGCGAAGAGGGGATGGCGATGCCTGGCGCATGTAATGGGCTGACCGAGAAAGTCAGCGCGAAGGCTCTTCAGGAAGTATCCCGGTCGCCGGGGCGTCGAGTGCGGTGGCGTAACTTGCTGTACGGCATCCGACCGGAGCCCATTCCATCGTATCGGGGCCCGGTCGAGATGCCAGCTGACCGAAAGATCGGGGTTTGTTGCTCGGGCGGCGGTATCCGCTCGGCTGCGTTCAATCTGGGTGCACTCCAGGTGCTTCAGGAGGCCGGCAAGCTGAAGGACGCGGCCTATCTGGCCGCGGTCTCGGGGGGTTCCTACATCGCCGCCGCGATGGCCATGGTCGCGAAGTGCACACGAGTACGCCGGGCGATACGAGCGACTCGAACAAGGAGCTTCTCGACAGGACGCCGGCGTTTGCGCCGGGATCGCCCGAGGAACAGTACCTGCGCAACCGCAGCTCGTATATTGCCCCGACAGGAACGGACAAGCTGTATTTGGCCTACCGCATCGTCCTAGGCGTGCTGATCAACTTCGTGTTTCTCGCGCTGCCACTGTTCGGGCTAGCGATGATCCTCGGTTCCGCCGTGTACAGCACGGCGTTCCGGCACCTTGCGGGCGCTTGCAGGCACGGCTGCACCGCCAGCCCGCCGATCTACATGTGGATTCCGCCAGCCACAGTCGCAGGTCTCAGCGTCGCGTTCGGCGGATGGGCGCTGGTCGCCCGCTCGCTGAGCGATCGGCGAGCACGGTTTCTTCAGCTGTGGTCCACGAGGCTACTATTGATCAGTGCCGGTGTCGCCTGGCTGATGATCGCGCTACCGGCGGTCGTCGCGTTGTTCACCGCGGGCCACTCCACAGGACCGAGCCCCAAGACCACAGGGATCGTCGGTGGCGGTGGGCTCCTAGGCGTGCTCCTGGGCGTGGCCGCGAACCTCAGGGAGGCGGTCGCTACACCAAGCAAGGCCATCGACGAGGCCAAGAAGGCGAAGCGGTGGTTCGCGTCGCTGAACTCGACGGCGCGGCGGTGGGTCGCGTATACGGTCGGCGCCTTGGTTGGGCCGGCGATGCTGCTCGGAGCGATGGTGCTCGGCAGCGCCATCGCGCTGAGACACACGCGTCACGGATCAGTCGGCTTCGGGTACGTCGTGGGCGGGACCGGTGCGCTTGTGGTTTTCGCCGTCGGCTATCGCCTCGCGGACATGACCTCGTGGTCGCTTCACCCGTTCTATAAACGCCGGCTGTGTACGGCTTTCGCGCTCAAGCGCGTCAAGCCGTCTGAGCTCCCCGATGACAGCGACGAACGCCCGCTCGATGGCATCGAGCAGGACAAGGAGCAGGGCATCGCGAGCGAACGTGAGTTCGGCAGGCCGGTCAAGCTGTCGCAGACCGGCGTCGGCGGGGACTGGCCCGCGCTGCTCGTCTGCGCCGCCGCCAACGTCTCCGATCCCGCGGCCACCCCGCCAGGCCGCGGCGTGACGAGCTTCACGTTCAGCGCGAACGAGATCGGGGGCCCACTCATCGGAGGGGTCCTCACCACGGAATACGAGGGCGCGCTCATCGGCACCAAGAAGAACGGCCAGCCACCGAAACCGAAGGAAACGGTTCGGAATCGCCGCGTTCGCAACTGCACGCTTCCAGCCGCAGTGGCAATGTCGGGCGCCGCCCTGGCGCCGTCGATAGGCAAGATGACGAGATGACGAGCGGCGACTCACCTTCCTGATGGCACTGGCCAATATCCGGCTCGGCGCATGGGTGCCGAATCCCCGATGGGTGGCTGATGGCGCATCCCGCAGGGATCGGCGCAAGTACGGCCGACCGCGACCGTCGTACTTGATCCGCGAGTTGCTCGGCCGCAACCGCATCGACGCCAAATACCTCTACGTCACGGACGGCGGTCATTACGAGAACCTCGGCCTGGTCGAGCTTCTCCGACGCGGCTGCACGCAGATCTACTGCTTCGATGCGAGCGGCGGAAACAGCTTCGAGGAACTGGGGGACGCGATCGCGCTCGCCCGCAGCGAGGTGGGTGTGGAGATCACGATCGACCCCGACCCACTGGTCCCCGCCACGCACGACGGGCTTGCAGAAGCCAATACCGCCACCGGGTCGTTCCGATACGGCCCGGACGGACCCACAGGTACGCTCGTCTACGCGCGCAACGTCCTGGCCAGGGACGCACCGCAAGACGTGATGGCCTACCACAAGGTCGATCCGAGGTTCCCGAACGATCCCACCGCCGACCAGCTCTACACCGACCAGCGGTTCGAGTCTTATCGGCGGCTTGGCGCGCGTGCAGGTAGCAGCGCTATCGCGCGAATGGAACAGGCGACCGTTCCGGCCGTTCCGGTGACGAACGGCCACGGTGCGCGCGAGTGGCGGCTGTCATGGTTTGTTGATGAGAACGACGACTCCGGGACACCGAAGGAACGCCGGCTGTCACTCTCGCGGTGGCAATCGTCGTAGGCCGAGCGATTAGGCCTGCCGCCCCCGCTCGATCGCTACAGTGCCGGTGATCAAGTCAGCGAGGGCTGCGCATGATCATTCCCGTGAATCCCGTGATGCTCTAACTTTCGCCCGGCTGGAAGCACGGCAGCCTTCGTCGCGCGTGGCCGCGTGACTGGCCGTGGCTACGTCGGGAGATGATGTGTGTGTGCGAGCGTCGTTTCCATCGAACAATCAGGTTGGGCGCCGGGCCATCTGTGTCCTGGCGGTGGGCGCCGCGCGGAGCGATCGGTTCGGTAGACTCACTCCGCCACTGAACGGATCGAAGCTCGCAAAGAAAACTAAATCTCCGCTCGTCGCCATTCGTTCTACTATGTGTGAGTAGCCGGTGGCTTGTGGGGGTAGCGGATGGAGGTTCCGAGATGGCTCAGCAATCTGGGAGTGACGCGCCAGCCGGGAAGGAGCAAGCTGGTGAGCAGCAGCAGGGTGGCAATGGGGCTAGTCAGCCGTCAGACGCGATCCAGCCGTTCATCGACGCGGTCGTTGCAGCGGCGAAGACAGCCGGCGATGAGCCAGCTGGGGATCCGAACGTGAGCAGAGTCGTCAACCTCGGCTGGCTGATGGAGGACGTTCTGAACAACCGGGCACAAACGCCTTATCCGGCCGAGCTGGGCCTCGGAGAACAGGCCGGCCGTGACGCCCAGGCGATATGGCTTGAGGCCGCCGTCAGCGATCTCAAGCTCGACGCCAGCGCGGATCCCAAGAGCGTGGTAGATGCACTGATGGCCGGGAACGGCGAGTCAGCGGCGATGGATTGGGAGCCGAAGCTTGCCGGTGCGCTGCTCGGTGCAGACGCACGGTTCGCGAAGGCGTACGGCGTGGGCCGCCATCTCAACAAGCTTGGCAACACGGAGCGTCCGTCCCCCGACTTGTTCAATGGGCCAGCCATCGACGAAACGCTTGCTGCACTGGACGATCTCAGCACCGCCCTCCCGCCGCACGCCGCCAGAGGCATCGCGAACTCCCTCAGACGATGGAAGACGTCCCAGACAATTGCGAACGCGGGAGCACT
This sequence comes from Solirubrobacteraceae bacterium, assembly GCA_049518835.1. Lineage (GTDB taxonomy): Bacteria > Actinomycetota > Thermoleophilia > Solirubrobacterales > Solirubrobacteraceae > Palsa-465. The sequence continues at coordinate 2,432 of JBEKRJ010000288.1, read as the reverse complement.
CAACGCCCAATGCGAGCTGTGGCGCACCATTCTCACAGGCGAGAAGAAAGCGACCGAGCTTCTCGAGCCCGAGAACTATTTGGACGCGGCCGAGAGACTCGCGGTGAAGCTCCGCGCAACGGCCACATCGCTGCTCAAGCAGCACGCGTTCTGGGTCGTGGTGGTCGTAGCGCTGTTTCTCGGAGGCGTGGCCATTCTCGTATTCGTGCCAAAGGATGCCGGCACGACCGCCGCTGGGCTCTCAGGCGTGCTCGCCGCGTTAGGCTTGTCCTGGAAGGGGATCGGCGGCACATTGGGCAACGTGGCCGCCAAAGTGGAAGCGCCGCTGTGGGGTGCCGAGGTAGACGGTGCGGTCACAGACGCGATCACGCTCGCCACCGCGGTATCGACCACCGAGCCGCTCAGCAAGCGCCGCCGCGACATCAAGACCGGCGATTACGCAAAACGCGCCGCCCGAGCTCAGGTATATTCACCTCAGGGTTCGACCCAACCGGACGAAGCGGCTACGCACGACTAGAACTAGTTGCTCCACAGCATGACCTTCTGCCACACCCGTATCGTCCCGCTGAAGCCTGCCACGGCGAGGAAACGTCCCTCAGGGCTGAACGCGACGCTGAAGACCTGCCCCGGGCTGGAACTGAGCGTCTGGAGCAAGGCGTGGCTTCGTGCGTCCCACAGTTGGACGGTTCCGTTCTCGGCGCCGGTGGCAAGCGTATGGCCACCGGGACGAAAAGCGACGCTACTGATGGCGCCCGCGTGACTGTTGAGCGTCCCGAGCCGAGTGTGATGTCGCAGGTCCCACAATCCGACGGTCCCGTTCGCGGCGGCGGTGACGAGCGTCCGCCCGTCGCGACTGACCGGGTCCAGACCTCGTGAGCCGCTGCGCGTGCGTCCTCGAGCAGACGTTCCTTGAACTCCCGATCGACCCACGCCCGGGCGATGAGCCGGGCGCCGTCGGCTGGCGTGCGCGACACCAGCCAGTCGATCATCCGGCGCACGTCCTCGCGGCGGACCACGCCCTTGGAAACCAGTACCTCCTCGAGCGCACGCGCCCGGGCGGCCGCTGCGGGTTCATCATCGCCCGCGACCGGGGGGTGCGCGTGGTCGTGGTCGAGCTCGCTCACGGTGTTTCCTCCAACCAATGCTCGAAAACGTCGGCGTAGAGCCGATCGCCAGCGCGGCCGGGGTAGTCGGGCCAGATCTCGTGCTGCACAAACCCGACGAGATAGAGCGGCTGCTTCGGGAGTCCGTACGCGCCGTACGCGCGCGTCTCCGGATTCGTAAGCGAGCCATGGACACGCTCGATCGTGCCGACCTTGCCCTTCAGGTAGTCGGGAGTTCGGTGGTGGCTTGCTTGCGCCCGGGCCGCGATCAACACCCGCTCGCCGACGCGAAAAACTCATCCCCGGGCCTCCGGGCCTCCGATCGAGCTCGCCTGGCACGAGTATCCCTTTCCCGGTAAGAATCGTTTCGAGCGAGTAAAGCCACCGCTCGTAGTAGGAGGCGCGCTCGTACTCGTCCGGCGCCATGCTCTCGATGCCGCGCCGAAGCTCATCGACGTTCATCACGCCCTCCCGACCGAGCGCGCCCACCAACGCGTCAGTCAGCAGCTCCCAATCAGCGAGCTCATGCTCGGTCCGATCGATCGCGGCGCCGGTCGGCAACCCACCGCGGTCATGCACGGCTCGCTCCACCTGCCGATCGTACCCGCTGGACACTGTCTGAGACGGAGCACGCGCGACCTCGATCCGAGCCGCTTTGCGACCGCACATTCGCAAGCAGAGGCGAACTCGCTGACGCCGGAAATGGCCCGGTTCGGATGTCAAATGTCAAAGAACGCTCTCGACCGCAACGCGGAGCAGCCACGAGCTGGCCCCTGCTGCAGCCCGCGGGCACAGACATACGCGCCGGCAGGCGCAGTCGTCAGAGTCGCAATTCTGCAGTTTGCGGGTCCTTCCCCAGACATGACTGGCTGAGCAGCTCGTCCCCCCGTCCGAGCGCCCTGCGAGACCGTCGATTACTAGCCGGCAGACCAGCGGTTGCAAGTGCCTGACCGCATCACTGGCCGGCTACCGATCGCGGAGCCAAACAGCGCCCAAGCCGCCGTGACCGCTTCAGGGCGCGATCGACCAGCACGCCAACGCGACTCGCGCTTCTCCATGGCGGTCCGACGCCCTTCAGCGCCGGAGATTGCTTTCGCCTGAGCGAAGACCGCTGGGCTCTGAGCGCTTCGGCGACGAAGGAGGGTCAGGCGCCGCCGGAGCCGATGACTGCGTTGCCACAAGGAAGCCCGTCAGACTTCTGCATGTGGACCGCTCGCTGACCGATGACCTGGCTGGGTGGCTGGCGGTGACAGATCTCCGGCCCGCCGTCGTGCCGGCGCCGCTCGTGGGCCTTGTCCACGCGGTTGCGGCCGCCCGCCCGGAAGAACT
>JBEKRJ010000287.1:0-6323 GCA_049518835.1 Solirubrobacteraceae bacterium | reverse complement strand
ACGACGGGCCGGTCCAAGACGACGGCGAGCGCGGGGAGCGCGGGGCTCAGATCCACGTGGCGCTGCTCTCCGGACTGCTGTCGCACGTGGGGTTGAAGGACGGCGCGACGCGCGAGTACACCGGCGCACGCGGGGCGAAGTTCGCGATCTCCCCTGGCTCGGTGCTCGCGCGCCGCGGGCCGACGTGGGTGATGGTCGCCGAGCTCGTCGAGACGACGCGGCTGTGGGGCAGGACAGCGGCGGCGGTCGACATCAGGCAGGTCGAGCCGCTCGCCGAGCACCTGGTCAAGCGCTCCTACGGCGAACCGCGGTGGGATCGCCGCCGCGCCGCCGTCGTCGCACCCGAGCAGGTGACGTTGTATGGCGTAGCGATCGTTGGGTCGCGGACCGTCCAGTACGCGCGGATCGACCCGACAGCCGCGCGCGAGCTGTTCATCCGCCGCGCGCTCGTCGAGGGCGATTGGGACCAGCGCCACGCGTTCATGCGCGAGAACGAGCGCTGGGTGGCGGAGGTCGAGGCGCTCGAGGCGCGGGCGCGGCGGCGCGACCTGCTCGCGAGCGAGGGGGTGCGGGTGGCGTTCTTCGACGCGCGGGTACCGCACGACATTGTCAGCGGGCGTCATTTCGACCGCTGGTGGAAGCAGGCGCGGCAGACCGAGCCGGCGCTGCTCGACTACCCGATGGATATGTTGATCGAGGGCGACGTCGCGCCGGACGACCGTGACCGGCCGGCGCGCTGGATCCAGCCCCACCCCCCGCTGGAGCTCGCGCTGTCCTACCGCTTCGACCCCGGTTCCGCGGCAGACGGCGTCACGGTCCACGTCCCGCTCGCGTCGCTCGGGGCGGTACGGGGGACGAACTTCGAGTGGCTCGTGCCCGCGTTTCGCAGGGAGCTCGTGGTCGCGCTGTTGCGGACCTTGCCGAAGCGACTGCGCACGGCGCTAGTTCCGATCCCCGATACCGCGACCGCGCTGCTCGCCGACGTCAAGCCACGCTCCGGCCCGCTGCTCGACGTGCTCGCCGAGGCGATCGAGCGGCGGCGCGGCGTGCGCATTGGCGCCGCCGACTGGTCACTCGACGATCTGCCCGCGCACCTGCGGATGACCTACTGTGTCGAGGACGAGGACGGGACGGTGCTCGCGTCGGGCCGGTCCCTCGATGTGCTGCGCGATGAGCTGCGGCCGGCGCTGAAGGCGCGCCTGGAGCGCGCGGCGCCAGCGCTCGCGCGCCATCAAATGCGCGACTTCGACGTCGACTCGCTGCCCCGCATGGTCGATCTTCCTGGCGGCCTGTGCGGCTTCCCGGCGCTCATCGACGAAGGCGACGCAGTCGGAATCCGAGTCTGCGACACCGTGGGTGAGCAGGCCGTGACGATGGCCCGGGGGACCCGGCGGCTGCTGCGGCTCACGATTCCCTCGCCGCGCCAATGGGTGACCGGTCATCTCGGCTCGCAGCTGACCCTCGCGCTCGCCGCCGCGCCCCACGACACTCTGGAATCGGTGATCGACGATGCCACGAGCGCGGCGCTAGACGCGCTAACCGCGAGCGGCGGCGGGCCAGCGTGGAACGCCGAGACGTTCTCGACACTCCGCGAGCACGTCCGCGGTGAACTCCGACCCACAATCCTCGACGCGCTAGTCGCGTTCGGTCAGATCCTCGAGGCAGCGCGAGCCATCCGCAAGCGGCTCGACGCGCTCCCCGCGAGCGCTGCGTTCGGCCCGGCGCGGAAGGACCTCGCCCGCCAACTCGGCCGGCTCGTCTACCCCGGGATGCTCGCGGCGGCCGGCGTCGCGCGGCTGAGCGACGTAGAGCGATACCTGCGCGCCGCGGCGCAGCGCCTCGACCGACTGCCGAGCCACGCCGTCGCCGACCGCGAGCGGATGGCTGCGATCCACGAACTGGAAGCTCAGGCCGCCGGACGCAGTGACGTGATGTGGCTGCTCGAGGAAGTGCGCGTCGCCCAACTCGCCCCAGGCCCGCACGTCCGCCCTGGCGCGACGGTCAAGCGCGTCCGCGAGGCCCTCACCGTCAGGTAAGGGCGCAGATCTGATCGGTCGAGCGTGGCTCCGTGCTGCAAGTTCACTCTGCCTCCTTCCCGAACACGGGCCACACGTCGGCGATGTCGTGGCTCTTTGAACATCGGCAGCCCGCTGCCAAGCGCCACTTGGCCAAGCGAGATCGACCGCCGGCTCGGCGTTCGAGCGGCTCGTGGAGGCCCCCCGCTCGGGCGCCAGGACGGTGAATGCGCCGCCAAGCCGAGGACCCCGAACTCGATCGCGGCTATCGAACGTGCGGTCCGGTGGTCATCCGGCCGCTGCGTGAGAGACGTGCTGCACACGCTGCAGATAGACGGTCGGTCGTTCCGACGGTCCTGCCCGCGAGGATCACGCGCGGGCGTATCCGGTTCCTCGTTTGACCGGGGAAGCGCCCCGATTCGATGCGGACGAGCTCAAGGGGGTGCTACGGTGCCGGCCATGGCTCCCTCCGCTGAGCATCCCGTCCGGGGAGGCTTCCTGTGGGGCGCGGAGTCGCACGCGACCATGAAGCCGTCGGAGCGCGCCAGCCTACTGCTAGCGTTCCTGGTGGCGCAAGCTGAACGGCGGCCTCGGCGCAGAGATCAGTGAGTGAGACGTGGCGGAATACGGCGAATGGACTCGCAAGGGAGCGACTCTCAGTCACGTCACTGCCCGTAAGGAGTATGGCGTCGACTGGGATTTTGTTGTCAGTGGTATCGAGGCCGGCAAGCTTGAGTATCGCGAGGGAGCGATCCACGGCAGCCCCTACATCCGTGTGCTGAGACGCCAACTTGAGGCTTACATTGTCGAGGAGCTCGGTGACGATTATCTGCGGACGTGGCGGGAGAAAACGGAGCTGTCGAAAATCAAGCAGGAAATGACAAAGCTGCGCAAACGGCTGGATGAGCTTGCGGCCAGAAGAGCGGAGCTCGAAGGCCGGCAGTGACCATTCCGCAGACCTGCTGAACCGCCACGCCCCACGCAACACGATCCGCGAACCACCAGCTCGGGACGCCGCCCGTCCGGCGATCCCGCGTCAGCCCATCGTGTGGATCTTGTGCGGCTCGATCGTGAGGATCAGACGTGTTTGGTCGCGTCCGCCATACCACGGATACGGGGTTCCGAGGTAGCGCTGAGCGAGCTGCTCGATGTGCTCGGCGGCCCCTTCGCTGCTGACGCTCACGACCTCCCCGCGCACCGCAAAATACCGGGAGGGGTTGCCCGGGTCTGACACGGCCACGGCGACGCGAGGGTCCCGTCGAATGTTCTTGACCTTCTGAAAGCCGTCGACGGTGTTGATCAGAATACGCGCACCATCGGTGTCGACCCAGGTCTGGGTCAGCTGCGGTGAGCCGTCGGGCATCGTCGTCGAGATGAAGCACGGGCTCGCTTGGCGCATCAAGGCGACGAGACCTTCAGGGAGGCTGTCGGGCACTCGCGTCTCCTCTCTCGTCGGAGTGTTGAGCCTACCCGCGACGATCGGGCCGCCGAAAGGGGGTCGAGCTCCGCGGTCCAGTCTCTCCTTCCCGGTGGCGGGCATGCTAGCCGATCGCGGCTTGGCCCCGGCGCGGCCTCGGTCCGTCCGGGGTGAGCGCGTGCGGCATGACCGGGAACCGGGCGCGGGTGACGGTCCGGACTTTCGCATTCGACATCCCGTCGGTTTCAGCCTTCTGGGTTGCGACGGTTGCGAGCGCGGCGTGAGACCCCGGTAGTGAACGGCATCCGGCGCGCCCTGCTTGAGGGGGCTGTCGCTGCCTCTAGCATCGCCAGCGATGGAGCGTCTGCTTGAGCGCGAGGAAGAGCTTAAGCGCTGACCAGGATCGTCGATGGCGTGCTGGGTGGCCGCGGCGGCGTCCTGCTCGTCGGCGCTGAGGCCGGCGCCGGCAAGACCTCGCTCGTGCGGACGCTCGTGCGGACGCTCGGCGCACGCGTGGGCGACCGTGTGCCGGTCTTCGTCGGCGGGTGCGAACGGCTGTCGGTACCCGTCCCGCTCGCTCCGATCCGCGAGCTGCTGGCGGCGAGTGGAGGCGACGCGACGGTGGCGTTCGCCGAGGAGGATCGACTAGCGCTGGCCGAGCGGCTCCTCGCTCACCGGCCCGCCGTCGCCGTGATAGAGGATGCCCATTGGGCGGATCCGTTGACGCTGGACGTGGTCCGGATCCTCACGCGCCGCGCGGAGGGCGCTGGGGTAGGCGTGGTTGTCACCTACCGTGACGACGAAGTCGCGGCGAACGCCGAGCTCGGCCTGCTGCTCGGGGATCTGGCGAGCCGCTCGGAGGTGAGCCGGATCGCGCTGGCCCCGCTCTCGGAGCTGGCAGTCCGGGAGCTAGCCGGCTCGAGCGGACTCGATGCGGCGGCGGTCGTCCGGGCCACCGGCGGCAATCCCTTCCTGGTCGTCGAGTCGATCGCCGCGGGTGGTCGGATGCCGGCGTCGGTCCGCGCCGCCGCGCTCGCTCGTGCCGGCCGGCTCAGCCCCGCCGCCCGCGCGCTCGTCGATGCCGCGGCCGTTGCCGGCCAACGGCTGCCGTCGGCGCTGCTCGCGGCGCTCGTGCCCGAATCCACCGCTGCGGTCGAGGAGGCGCCCGCGCGCGGGGTGCTGGTGATGGACGGCCTGACGCTCGGCTTTCGCCATGAGCTGATCCGCGACGCGATTGAAGCCGCGATCTCGCCCCCTCGCCGCACCTCGCTCCACGCGCGGGTACTTGCCGCGCTCGAGGACGCTCCGGACAGCGTCGACAATGCTCGGCTGGCGCACCACGCCGAGCTCGCTGGCCTGACGGGGCCGGCGAGCCGGTATGCGCGGCTTGCGGCCGCGGACGCGGAGCACGTGGGCGCACTGCGCGAGGTGTGGCTCCAATCGGAGCGAGCCCTCCGCCACGACGCCGGGCTCGGCGTCGATCAGCGCTTCGAGCTGCTCATCCAAGGTGCCCGCGCCGCCAACTTCTCGAGCATGCGGATGGCCGACGGGGCAGCGGTGGCCGAGCGCGCCGTGGCCCTCGCTGACGAGATCGGCGACCCGGCCAAGCGGGCCCGCGCGCGGGGCGCACTCGCCTGGCCGCTGTGGTCGCTGGACCAGCTCGATGACGCGCGCGCCGTCACCGTCGATGCCGTCTCGATTCTCGAGGACGGGGGCGACCCCGGAGAGCTCGCGCGCGCACACGCCATCCATCTCAGGATCGAGGCGGCCGGCCCCGACCCCGCGGTCGTGGCGACCTCGGGGCCGCGGGCGCTCGCGCTCGCGGCGGCAGCGGGGCTCGACGACGTCCGGATCGATATCGAGATCAGCCTCGGCCTGGCCCGGGGGCATCTCGGCGACTCCGCGGCAGTCGATTGCCTCTTCAGCGCGCTGCGTGAGGCGCGGGCGTCCGGGCTGACGATCCACTCGATCCGGGCGTACGTCAACCTCGCTTTCGTCGGCGCAGCTGCGCGACCACGCGGTCGTAGAGGCGGTGTTGCAGGAGGCGGTGCCGATATTCGAGGACGCCGGGGCGATGTTCCCCCTGGCGGGCCTGCGGTCCTACGCGGCCATCAGTCCGCTTGACAAAGGTCAGTGGGATCGGGCGCAGGAGATGGTCACCTGGACCCTCACGTTCCCGAACGAACTCGCCCCATTCGCCCGCGCCCTCGGCGCGCTGATCGCAATACGCCGCGGCGAGCCCGGCGCGCGTCCGGTGCTCGAAGGGTCATGGGCCGAGATGGCCACGCTTCCAGAATGCTCGCGCCATGGGTTCATGCGCTCGGCTCTCGCCGAGGCCGCCTGGCTGGCCGCCGACCCCGGGCTTGCCCGAGCGCAGGTCAGCTCGGCCCGGGAGTCGCTGCACGCTGCACGCTTCATCCGGCCATACAGCGACCTGGCACTGTGGGCGTGGCGCCTTGGACTCGAGCTCGAGCCGCCGGAGCGGGCGCCCGTGCCGGTGCTGCTGGAGCTCGGAGGCGATTGGCGCAGCGCGATCGAGGCATGGCGGGCGCTCGACGCTCCGTACGACGCCGCGCTTGCGGCATTGCCCGGCGATGACCGCGCGGCACGCGAGGCCCTTGGGGTGCTTCACCGTCTCGGCGCGGCCGGTGCGGCGCGTGCCTTCGCGCGCGAGCGGGCAGCGATCGGAGCGCGGGTCCCGCGGGGCCCGCGCCGCTCGACCCTGGCCAATCCCGCCGGGTTGACGCGGCGCGAGCAGGAGGTGCTCGAGCGGCTCGCCTGCGGCGACACCAACCCGCAGATCGCAGCGACGCTCTGCCTCTCGCAGCGCACCGTGGCGCATCACGTCTCGGCGATCTTCTAGGCAGACCGGCCGATGTGACGGCGGGAGA
>JBEKRJ010000286.1:0-6354 GCA_049518835.1 Solirubrobacteraceae bacterium | reverse complement strand
CCGCCGTCGGTGAAGGCGATCCTGGCGCTCGTCAGCCCGTTGCGCTGCACCTGGCGGGGGACGAGGTAGCGCTTGGCGATCTCCAGCTTCTCAGACTCGGTGTAGCCCGACAGCTGGATGACCTCCATGCGGTCGCGCAGCGGGCCGGGGACCGTCTCCAGCGTGTTGGCCGTGGTGACGAAGATGACGTTGGAGAGGTCGAACGGCAGGTCGAGATAGTGGTCGCGGAACGTCTGGTTCTGCTCGGGGTCGAGGACCTCGAGCATCGCGCTCGACGGGTCCCCCCGGAAGTCGGCGCCCATCTTGTCGATCTCGTCGATCATGAACAGCGGGTTGTTGGCGCCGGCGTCGCGCAGCGCGCGGACGATCACGCCCGGCATCGCACCGATGTAGGTCCGCCGGTGGCCGCGGATCTCGGCCTCGTCGCGCACGCCGCCGACGCTGAGGCGCTCGAACGAGCGCCCGAGCGCCCGCGCGATCGAGCGCCCGAGCGAGGTCTTGCCCACCCCCGGAGGCCCGACGAAGCACAGGATCGACCCGCGCGCGTCCGGCTTGAGCGAGCGGACCGCGAGGAACTCGAGGATCCGGTCCTTGACCTGCTCGATGTCGTAGTGGTCGGCGTCGAGCGTCTCGCGCGCGTGGGCGAGGTCGAGGTTGTCCTCGGTCGACTTGTCCCACGGCAGCGCCGCGATCCACTCGAGATAGCTGCGCACGACGCCGTGCTCGGCCATCGCCGGCTGCAGGCGCTCGAGCCGGGCGAGCTCGCGATCGGCCTGCTTGCGCACATCCTCGGGCAGCTCGATCGCCGCCAGCTGCGAGCGCAGCTCGGCGACCTCCGCCTGTACCTCGTCGGCCTCGCCGAGCTCCTCCTGGATCGCCTTGAGCTGCTGACGTAGGAAGTACTCGCGCTGGCCCTTGTCGAGCTCGGACTGGACCTGCGACTGGATCCTCGAGCCGATCGCGACGACCTCGAGCTCGCGCGCGAGGATCTCCGACAGGCGCCGCAGCCGCTTGCCGACGTCGAGCTCCTCCAGCAGGCCCTGCTTTTCATCGGTCTTCAGCCGCAGCGCGCCGGCGATCAGGTTCGCGAGCATGCTCGGGTCCTCGACGTTGGCGACCATGATCTGCAGCTCTTGGGGCAGGTAGGGCACCTCTTCGACGATGCTCGTGAACGTCTGCTGGACGTTGCGCATCAGCGCGGTCAGCTCGGTGCTCTGCTGCACCACGTCGGGCGCCTCGGAGATCTCCGCCGACAGGTACGGCTCGGTCGCGACCCAACGCTCGATCCGGACCCGCTGTCCGCCCTGGATCAGTACCCGCAGCGTCCCGTCGGGGACCCGGATCATCCGCGCCACGACGCCGATCACGCCAACGGTGTAGAGGTCCGCCGGCGACGGCACCTCGACGTCGGTATTGCGGCTGGCGATCATCGCCAGCGAGCGGTCGCCCCGCAGCACGTCGTTGATCAGCTCGACGCTGCGCTGCTGGCCGACGTTCAGCGGCACGAACATGTCCGGGAACGTGACCGCGTCGCGCAGCGGCAGCACGCCCACGCGCGCGGGCAGCTCCCGCACCGCGCCGACCTCGACGTCACGCGGCCCGCCATCCGGGGTCCCGACTTCGATCACGGCTGGCGCTCGGCGCTTTCGATCGGCACCACGCGCGGACGCGAGTGGGCCGCCACCAGCGGCAGCTCGACGCGCAGCATCCCGTCCTCGTAGCTGGCCTTGGCGCGCTCGCCGTGGACCTCGGCGCCGAGGTCGATCACGCGCCGGAACGGCCCGCGTTCGATCTCGACCTGGTGGTAGACGTCGCCCTCGACGGTCGCGGGCCGGCGCCGGCCGGCCAGCACCAGCCTGCGTCCGTGGACCTCGAGCTCGAGGTCGTCGATCTCGACCCCGGCCAGCTCGGCGGTGACGATCGCCCGCGGCGGCTCGGATGTGTAGACGAGGTCGACCGCCGGCGAGAACCCGCGCGTGATGCCGGTGCGCGACAGCGTGCCCCCGAACAGCTGGTCGATCTCCCGCCGCATGCGGTCGAAATTGGCAAACAGGTCGCGCTCGGGCATCACCCGTGCAGGTTAGAACCTGGCGCGGCGCTCAGTGGCGGTCTGCGCCGCCGCGCGACGTGTCCATGATCCACCCGAGCAACACGGCGAGCAGCACGAACGCGATAAATCCGCCGATCAACGGCCAGTACATGGACCACAACATACCGTCCAGGCGCTGATCACGCGTGCAGGGCGACTTGCTCGTTGGGCGACGGGAACGCCCACGCCACCTGCAAGCGCCGCTCCTGGCGGAACACGAACCGCAGCTGGCTGGGGGGACGCAGGCCCTCGGGGCGGTTCGGTCGGAAGGTCGCGCACGGGCTGTCCTGCGCCAGCGCACAGAGCAGGTTCTGGTGAAAGAAGCAGCTCTCGCAACTGGCCTTTGCAACCGCGCTACGCCCATTTGCCATACGTGACCACGACCCCTTCGGATTTGAAGCTCAACACCGCCTTGCAAGTGGCAACACGGCGACGACTGGGGCATCAAAGCGAACTTCGATCACCTCACGCAGCCACGATTCACGCAAATCGCAGGAACTTCACACTTACGATAAATACCTGCAAAAAGCGGGTATTTTCGGTTTGGGGCGGCAAACGTCCCGCATTTTCGTAGCTTTCGTGCATGGACATCCTCGTGACCGGCATCAGTGGCTATGTGGGCTCGCGGCTCGCCTCGCGGCTGCTGGCCGACGGGCACACGGTGCGCGGCATGAGCCGCTCGGCGAGCACCGCCTTGCGCTCCGTCGAGCTTGCGCGCGCCGACGCGATCTCCGGCGCCGGCCTGGATCGCGCGCTCGCCGGAATCGACGTCGCCTATTACCTGATCCACTCGATGGAGCCCTCGCCCGACGGCGCGTTTGACGCGCGCGAGCGCACCGCGGCGGAGAACTTCGCCCGCGCGGCGCGTGCGGCCGGCGTGCAGCGGATCATCTACCTTGGCGGCCCGGCCCCGAGCGGCGCGCCACCCTCGACCCATCTCGCCAGCCGGCTGGCGGTCGAGGAGGTCCTGCTGGCGGCGCTGCCGTGCTCGGTCGCGTTTCGCGCCTCGATCGTGATCGGCGCCGGGTCGCGCTCGTTTCGGTTCCTGGTGCGGCTGGTCGAGCGGATGCCGGTGCTGATCGTGCCCGCCTGGCGCACGCATCGCACGAGCCCGGTGGACGAGCGCGACGTGATCGAGCTGCTGGCTCGTGCGGCGACCAATGAGCGCGTGTGCGGTCAGTCGCTGGACGCCGCCGGCCGCGACGTCGTCACCTACGGCGAGCTGATCGATCGGATCCGCGAGCTGATGCTCGTCAGCCGGCCGACGATCGGACTGCGCCGGCTGACATTGACGCCGATCGCCAGCCGCATCTCGGCGCTGATCGCGGGCGAGCAGCACACGCTGATCGGACCGCTGATGGACGGCCTCGACGCCGACCTGCTGCCGCGCGACAATCGCGGCGCGCAACTGCTGGGCGTTCGCCTTCACTCACTCGACGCCGCGATCGAGCACGCGCTGCGTGAGTGGGAGCTGACAGAGCCACTCGCCGCGCGCTAGTAACAGAAGAGTTACGGGCTCTGCCCCGCAGGCCGGGCGCGGGCGGCGCACTGTATCGCCGTGCGGGCGGACTGTAGGGTGCCTCCACGCCTCGCACCCGCGAGATCGGTATCGGTACAGCACGCGAATGGAAGCGTTAGTGTCTGCGCACCCGCGATGAGCATCGTCCACGCGCAGATCGACATCGACGCGCCGGTGGAGCACGTTTGGGCGGTCGTGATGGACCCAAATCGGCTCAAGGATTGGGTCACGATCCACCGCTCGGTACGCGACGCCTCCGACGAGCCCCTACGGCGCGGGTCGACGATGGAGCAGGTGCTGCACATGCGCGGCGTCTCGTTTCACGTCCACTGGACGGTCGTGGCTGTCAGTGCTCCCAACCGCGCCGAGTGGGAGGGCGTCGGCCCCGCGCACGCGCACGCACGGATCGTTTATCAGCTGACCGCCGGCAGCGACGGCACGACCTCGTTCGAATACACCAACGAGTTCACTGTCCCTGGTGGACGGCTCGGGAGTGTCGCCAGCCACGTGATCGTCGGCGCGGCCTCCGAGCGAGAGGCGCGCAATTCACTGTTGCGCCTGAAGGCTCTGCTCGAGCGCGACTGATCCATCCGACAGTTACCGGTTGTATCGTTGAGTCGTCAGCCGTCCCTGCCCCCACCTGTCCCAAGGAGAGAACCAATTGGCCGGCTTTGTTGACAGTACCGTGAAGGAAATCGAGAGCCGCCTGCAAGAGCTGCGCGATGAGGTGTCCCGGCTCGAGAGCGCGCTTGGAGCGCTCGTCGGAGCGGCCACCAGGCGCGGGCCCGGCCGTCCCCGCGGCTCCGCCGCCGCCGCCAGCGCCGCGCCCGCGGCGACCACGACCCGCAAGCCCGGCCGGCCTCGCGGTCGCCGCGGCGGCGGGACGCGCGCCACGCAGGCGCTTGAACTGGTCCGCAGCCGGCCGGGGATCACGATTCCCCAGATTGCCGAGGAGCTGAAGATCGAGCCCAATTACCTGTACCGAGTGATGCCCAAGCTCGTCGACGACGGCGAGGTCAGGCGCGATGGTCAGGGTTGGTACCCCATCACCAACGAGTCTGAGTAGCAATGTGGAGGGTCGCGCGTCGCCGCGCGACCCTCCCGTTCACGCCGGCACGCCGGTTAGACCAGCTCGAGCTTCTTGACCGCGTCGCGCTCTTCCTCGAGCTCGCTGACGGTCGCATCGATCCGCGACCGTGAGAACTCGTCGAGCTCGAGTCCCTGCACGATCTCGTAGGCACCGTCCTTGGTCGTGCACGGGAAGCCGGAGATGATGCCCTCGGCCACGCCGTAGGAGCCATCCGAGGGCACCGCCATCGACACCCAGTCGCCGGCCGGCGTACCGAGCACCCAGTCGTGCATGCAATCGATTGCCGCATTTGCGGCCGAGGCCGCGCTGGACGAGCCCCGCGCCTCGATGATCGCGGCGCCCCGCTTCTGCACGGTCGGGATGAAGTCGTTCTCCAACCACTGCCGATCGCTGACGACCTCGGCCGCGTTTGCGCCGTTCACGTTCGCGTGGAAGATGTCGGGGTACTGAGTGGCGGAGTGATTGCCCCAAATGGTCATGTTTGCGACCTCGCTCACGGCCACCCCCGCCTTCGCCGCAAGCTGTGCAATCGCACGGTTGTGGTCCAGGCGCATCATTGCCGTAAAGCGCTCGCGCGGGATGTCGGGCGCGTTGCCTTGAGCGATCAGGCAGTTGGTGTTGGCGGGATTGCCGACCACCAGCACCTTGATGTCCGCGGCAGCGCCGTCGTTGAGCGCCTTGCCCTGGGGCTTGAAGATGCCGCCGTTGGCCTCGAGCAGATCGCCGCGCTCCATCCCCTTGGTGCGGGGCCGCGCGCCGACCAGCAACGCGATGTTGGCACCGTCGAACGCCTGCGTGGGATCGTCATGGATGTCGATTCCGGCCAGCAGTGGGAAGGCACAGTCATCTAGCTCCATCGCCGTGCCCTCGGCGGCCTTGACCGCGGCCGGGATCTCCAGCAGCGACAGCCGGACCGGCGTGTCGGGGCCGAGCAACTGGCCGCTGGCAATGCGAAACAAGATTGCGTAGCCAATCTGGCCGGCGGCGCCGGTGACGGCTACTCGCACGGGAGTATCGCTCACTGTCGTTCCTCTCTCCTAGGAATTGTTGATCGATTTGCCGTCGATCCTATCCGGCGTCGATCAAGTTGATTCCGTAGACGTCCCCGAGCTTTCGCTTCAGGTAGGAGACAAACGGCGCCACCGCGATCGGGCCGCCGACGGCGCGCTGCAGCAACTCCGCGGCGCGGAACTTCGCCCCGTGCCGGTGGACATGCTCGCGCAGCCACTCGCGCAACGGCGCGAGCTCGCCGGCGCGGATGCTGTCCTGCAGTCCGGGCACGTCGATGTGCACGCGCTCCCACAGCTGGCCGGCGATCAGGTTGCCCAGTGCGTAGGTCGGGAAGTACCCGATCAAGCCCGCCGACCAGTGCACATCCTGCAGCACGCCCTGGGCGTCGTCTGGCACGTCGATCCCGAGGTACTCCTTGAAGCGGACGTTCCATGCCTCGGGCAGGTCCTTGATCGCAAGCGTGCCCGCGATCAGCTCCTGCTCGAGCTCGAAGCGCAGGATGATGTGCAGGCTGTAAGTCGCCTCGTCGGCCTCGACGCGGATCAGCGACGGTTTGATCGTGTTGACCGCGCGGTACAGGCTGTCTGCCTCCAGGCGTGCTAGTGACTCTCCGAACAGCGCCGCGAGCCGCGGCGCCAGCACGTC
>JBEKRJ010000285.1:0-6375 GCA_049518835.1 Solirubrobacteraceae bacterium | reverse complement strand
CTCGGGGCGCTGCTCGCCGGGGAGCTTCGCCGGCGCCGTCGCCGCGCGCGGCGAAGGTGAGAATCGGACGCCACCGCACTATCCTGGGGGCCCGTCACACCAGCACAGGAGGCTTGCTTGCCCGAGGTCGAGGCCCACATCACAGGCACGGTGTGGAAGATCGAGGTCGAGGTCGGCGACAACGTCGATGAGGGCGACACGGTCGTGATCCTCGAGTCGATGAAGATGGAGATGCCAATCGAGGCCGAGGATGCGGGCGTGGTCAGCGAGATCCGCTGCGAGGAGGGTCAATCGGTGTCAGAGGGCGACACGCTCGTTGTCCTCTCCTAGCCCCGCACGCGACGCCGGCGGCGGTGGCCGGCTGCTGGTCGACGAGCCCGCCGCAGGCGTCGCGCGGCTGACGATCTCCAACCCCGGCAAGCGCGGCGCGCTGGACCACGCGATCCTCGACGCGTTCACCTCGACGATGTCGCAGCTCGACGCGCGCGCGGTGATCATCACCGGCGAGCAGAGCACGTTCTCGGCCGGGTACGACATCGGCGACCTGCCGGAAGCCGTGTTCGCCGACGAGGCCGAGCGGCTGATCGCGCATCCGTTCACGGCGGCGCTCGACGCAATCGAGGATTACCCGTACCCGACGCTGGCCGCCCTCAACGGCCATGCGATCGGCGGCGGCCTGGAGCTCGCGCTCGCTTGTGACCTGCGGATCGCCGCCGGGCAGATCGCCCTCGGGATGCCTCCCGGCAAGCTCGGGCTCGTCTACTCGCACACCGGGATCCGCAAGTTCATCGACACGATCGGGGCGCCGCGGACGCGCGAGCTGTTCCTCGTCGCGCGGCGGATCGATGCGCGCAAAGCCCGTGACTGGGGACTCGTCAACGCCGTCGCCGAGCAGGGCCGGCTCGGCGAGGAGGCGTTGGAGCTCGCGCAGGAGATGGCCGCCAACGCGCCGCTCGCGCAGCGCGGCAACAAGCGCGTGATCCGGGCGGTGCTCGACGGACAGGCCGCACTCGGCCCGACCGTCGAGCGCGAGCTGATCGAGCTGCGCCGCGCGTGCTTCTCCTCGGAGGACTTTCGCGAGGGCATCCAGGCGTTCGCGCAGAAGCGTCAACCGCAGTGGCGCGGGTGTTGAGCCCGCGCGCCCTCCCGGCATGATCGAGATCGAGGCGCGGCTCGACGAGCTCGAGGCGCTGGGGTTGCAACGCTCGACCAGACTGGTCAGCGGCGCCCAGGGACCGCACGTGGTGCTGGACGGCAGGCCCGTGCTGATGCTGTGCTCGAACAATTACCTCGGCCTCGCCGACCATCCTCGCGTGCGAGCAGCGGCCGCCGACGCGGCGATGCGCTGGGGCGTCGGCGCCGGCGCGTCGCGGCTGGTATCCGGGACGATGACCGTGCACCGCCGGCTCGAGGAGCGAATCGCCGCTTTCAAGGGTCGCGACGCGGCGCTGCTGTTCGGCTCGGGCTACCTCGCCAACGCGGGCG
The DNA here is from genome assembly GCA_049518835.1 of Solirubrobacteraceae bacterium. Taxonomy (GTDB): domain Bacteria; phylum Actinomycetota; class Thermoleophilia; order Solirubrobacterales; family Solirubrobacteraceae; genus Palsa-465. The sequence goes on along the minus strand of JBEKRJ010000285.1, from coordinate 4,890 downwards.
TGGTCGCGTCGCTGGCGCGACCGGGGGACGTGGTCTTCTCCGACGAGCTCAATCACGCCTCGATCATCGACGGCTGCCGGTTGTCGCGCGCAGAGGTGTTCGTCTATCAGCACTGCGACGTCGAGCACCTCGAGTGGGGGATCGACCGGGCCGCACACCGGGGCGCCTTGCTGGTGACCGACAGCGTCTTCTCGATGGACGGCGACGTGGCGCCGCTGGCCGAGCTGGTGGAGCTCGGCCAGCGCCACCGGCTGCGGATCGTCGTCGACGAGGCGCACGGCACCGGCGCGCTCGGCCCGGGCGGGCGCGGCGCGCTCGCCCAGGCAGGCCTCAGCGGCGAGGTCGACGTGATCGTCGGCACGCTCGGCAAGGCGCTTGGCTCATACGGCGCGTACGCCGCCTGCGACCGGTCGATGGCGCGCTATCTGCTCAACGCGGCGCGGACGTTCATCTTCTCGACCGCGCTGCCGCCGCCGGCCGCGGCGGCCGCACTGGCCGCGCTGGCGCTGATCGAGGAGCAGCCGCGCCGTGTCGACAAGCTCGCCGCCAATGCCGCCGTCACCCGGACGGCGCTGGAGCGCGAGGGGTTTGATCTGCGCGGCGCGCGCACCCAGATCATCCCGCTCGTTCTCGGCGAGGCGCAGCTGGCGACGCGGGTCTGCCAGGAGGCGGTGCGGCGCGGCGTCTTCGCGCAGGCGATCCGGCCGCCGACCGTCCCCCCTGGCACCTCGCGGCTGCGGCTCGCCGTGATGGCCTCGCATCGCGAGCAAGAGCTGCTGTTCGCCGCGCGCACGCTGGCGCGGGTCGCGCGCGCCGCCGGCGTGCAGCTGGGCACCGGCTCGAGCCTGCAGACGCAAGCGGCATGACCCCGATACGCAAGCGGTCGCATCGGTACACGGGGGGCGGCAAGCGATCCGCCAGGCGTTGCTCGAAATGAGCGGCGTGTTTGTCACCGGCACCGACACGGGTGTCGGCAAGACCGTGCTGGCGGCTGCGATCGTCGCGGCGTTGCGCGCTCGCGGGCGCTCGGTGACGGTGCTCAAGCCGGTGATTACGGGGCTGGACGAGCCGACCGCAGCGGATTGGCCCGCGGATCACGAGCTGCTAGCGCGCGTCGCCGGCACCACGCGCGAGCGGGTCGCGCTCGCCGCTTACGGACCGGCGGTCTCGCCGCACCTCGCGGCCGAACTGGCGGGCCGTCCAGTTGACGTCGAGGCGCTGCTGGCGGCCGTGCGCAGCGCCACTCGCGATGCCGACACACTCGTCGTCGAGGGCGTCGGCGGCCTGCTGGTGCCGATCGCGATCGCCGGCGAGAGCGCCGTCGACGTGCGCGCGCTGGCGCGGGCGATCGGCCTGCCGGTGCTGATCGCCGCCCGCTGCGGCCTTGGCACGATCAACCACACGTTGCTGACGCTCGAGGCAGCCCGGGCCGGCGCGCTGATGGTCGCCGGCGTGGTGCTGACACCGTGGCCGGCGTCACCGGGGGTGATCGAGCGCTCGAACCTGCGCACGATCGAGTCCCTCGGCCGCGTCCGGATGGCGACGCTCGCGCCCGTGGCGCGCCCTGAGCCCGAGCTGCTCGCGGCCGCCGGGGCGGCGCTTCCGCTCGACAGCTGGCTCTCGTAAGGGCTCAACGGGGGGCGAAGAAAGCGCCCTTCCGACCGCGCCAGTGGCTAGCGTGCATCCATGCGCACGACAGCTGATCTTGCCGCCGCCGACCACCGTCTGCTGTGGCATCCGTTCACCCAGCAGCGGGGCTGGTGCTCGGAGGAGCCGCCGGTCGTGGTCGACCATGCGGAGGGCACGAACCTCTACGACACGGACGGCAACGTGTACATCGACGGCATCTCGTCGTTGTGGTGCAACGTGCACGGCCACCGGCACCCCGCAATCGACGCGGCGATCACCGCCCAGCTCGGACGTGTCGCGCACTCGACGCTGCTCGGCCTCTCACACGAGCCGGCGATCGAGCTCGCCGAGCGGCTGCTGGCGATCGCGCCGCCTGGGCTGACCCGCGTGTTCTATTCCGACAGTGGCTCGACGGCCGTCGAGATCGCGCTCAAAATGGCCTTCCAGTGGTGGGCACAGCGCGGCGAGCGCGAGCGGACGCGCTTCATCTACCTCGAGAACGCCTACCACGGAGACACGCTCGGGGCGGTGTCGGTCGGCGGGATCGAGCTGTTTCAATCGCTCTACCGCCCGCTGCTGTTTGGCTCGTGGCAGGCGCGGGCCGGCGATGCTGGTCACCTCGAGCAGTTGCTCGCCGAGCACGGGCGGTCAGTCGCGGCGGTCATCATCGAGCCCCTGGTGCAGGGAGCCGCGGGGATGCTGATGCAGCCCGACGGCTACCTGCGCGCGGTCCGCGAGCTGTGCGACCGCTTTGGCGTGCTGCTGATCTGCGACGAGGTGGCGACCGGCTTCGGGCGCACGGGCCGGATGTTCGCCGTCGACCACGAGCAGGTGACTCCCGATCTGCTGTGTGTCGGCAAGGGAGTCACCGGCGGCTACCTGCCACTCGCCGCGACGCTGACGAGCGAGCGCGTGTACGACGGCTTCCTCGGGGAGTTCGACGAGTTCCGGACCTTCTTCCACGGCCACACGTACACGGGCAACGCGCTCGCGTGCGCGGCCGGCGCGGCGACGCTGCAGACGTTCGAGCGCGAGCGCACGCTCGAGCTGCTGGCGCCGAAGGTCGAGCTGCTCACCCGTCTGCTCGAGCAGCGCGTCGCGACGCTGGCGGGGGTGGCGCAGGTGCGCCAGCGCGGCTTCATGGTCGGAATTGAGCTGATCGAGTGCCCGCCCCAGGTCCGCCTCGGACATCGCGTGACGCTCGCCGCCAGGCAGCGCGGGGCGATCATCCGCCCGCTTGGCGACGTCGTCGTGCTGATGCCGCCGCTGTCGATCTCCGAGGCCGACCTGCAGCGCTTGGTGGCGATCACCGCCGCCGCGATCGTCGAGGCGACGTTCGGGCTGTTGCCGGCGACGGCGGCTTGAGGTCGCTGCAGGCAGGGCTTGGTGAGGCCCTCTAGCTAGTGGCGTGTGCCCTAAGCTATAATGGCGTGTGCCCTAAGCTATAAGCTGGGGCCTGTTGAGGAATTATTGCCCGGACCCGTCGGAGACGGCGTCGACGACCGGCTGGTTTGAGGACAGGTGATAGGTGATGTCGACCCAGTCGCCGACGTTGATGCCGTCGAACATCGCGTCGCTTGGGTCCGCCGTGAACGTCTCCGGCTGACCGGTGTCGTCCGAGATGATCGTGATCGAGCTCGCGCTCACCGCCTGGACCGTTCCGGTGGCGTCGACGTCGTAGTACTCGACATCGCTCGCCCACAGCTGCCCGTAGCCGTCTCCGGCATAGGTGACGTCGACCGCGTCGCCGACCAGGAAGCCATCGGTGATCTCCTGGGTGGGATCGGCGCTGAACGACATCGGGCCCTGGTCGGTTGTGATCGTCAGCGACCCCTCCGAGATCTGGGTGATTGTGCCGTCAACGTCTTGGGAGTCGCCTAGGGCGCAGTTGCCCGTGCTCGACGTGCCCGTGCCCTGCACGTCATCGGCGACGAGCGCGCGACCGCTTTGGTGGTAAGAGACCGTGACCGTGTCGCACGGCGCAAGGCTGAGGCTGGCCAGCGTGGCCGGCGCCACCTGCAGCGCCAGCGTTGAGCCTTCGGCGGTCTGGACGGTCAGCGTGCTGCTCGCGACAGCGGTCACGGTGCCGGCTGCCTGCAGCTCGCCGCCGCCGGCGCCCGCGCTCGACGCCGGCAGCGGCGGGACCTGCGCCCCGGGCGCGGAAGGCGCGACCGTGATCGCGACATGGCGAGGCGGTGCGACCGTCTCGATGATCAGCACCGCCTCACCTTGTCGCAGCTGCGCAACGCCGTCACTGATCGTGACGTCATCCGCGTGCGCACGCGGCTCGTTGTGCCTGGCCGGGTCGCTCAGCCGGTGGCGCAGGTCAGCCGCGGAGAAGCTCAGTCGCCTGCCGTCGCTGAGCATCAGCTCGACCCCCCGCGAGCTGACGCGCTCGACCCGGGCGTAGTAGGACACCGTGTAGGAGCTGTTGGAGAGCGCGCGCACCTGCTCGATCGCGGCGCCGGTGCGCTGAAACGCGATCGTGCTGCCGGGATGCAGCTTCGGCAGCCGGCCGTGATAGCGATACGCGTGCACTTCGTGGGCCGCGTCGACGACTTGAATCGCGTGATGGCTCGGGTCGACCGACAGCACGGCGCCGTCGGTGCGGGCGGCGAGCGCACTCGCCGGGAACGTAAGCGTGCCGAGCGTCGCCGCGAAAAGAAGTCGTTTCATCGTCGAGTTCCTTGGGTTGCTGCCGAGGCGAGCGCCGGCGTCGTCCGGCGGCGCCGCGCGCGGATCTGAGCGGAGGTCGAGGTTGGCAACGACGGCTCCGGCCCGCAGCGCCAGCAAGGCGCCACAAGCTGGCCGGATGTTCGACCGGGCGGCCGCGGCACCGGCGAGCCTTGCCCGGTCAGCGCAGGCTCTCGTTGACCTGCCGTGAGCAGGGTTAGTGCAGGATCTTGCTGACCTGCGCCGTCAGCAGCGTCAGCGCCGCTTGCTGGAGCTGGTCGACGGTCCTGCCGCCCCGCGACGCGATCTGCGCGAGTGTCTGGCCCGACGCTAGCTGTGCACGCAGGCTCCTGGGCGCGATCCCGAGGTATGCGGCGATCGCTCTGACCACGTACGCGGCCGTGCCGGCGGTGCCGAGGCCCGCGCCCGTGGTCCCGAGACCGACGTGCCCGGGCCCCGACAGCTGCGCGTTGATCGGCGCCATCACCGCATCGAACAGCGCGCTCAACGTCGTTCCCTGCGCCGCCGCGATCTGCGCCGTCGGCGTGCCCGCGGCCAGCTCGGCGCGCAACTGGTGAGGCGCCAAGC
>JBEKRJ010000284.1:0-6376 GCA_049518835.1 Solirubrobacteraceae bacterium | reverse complement strand
CGACTGATGTTCGAAGTCACCGAGTCCGCCGCGATCTCCCGCATCGAACAGGCCCGAAGCTTCAGCCGGCCGCTACAGCAACTCGGCTGCGGGATCGCGCTCGATGACTTCGGCACCGGCTACGGCTCCTTCATCCACCTCAAACAGCTCCCCTACAGCTACATCAAGATCGACGGCGAGTTCGTCCGCAACCTCCCGACCAGCAACAACGACCGGCTAGTCGTCCAAGCGCTCGCCACCCTAGCCCAAGGAATGGGCAAGAAAACAGTCGCCGAATTCGTCAGCGACGACGAAACCGTCGCCCTGCTACGCGACCTCGGGGTCGACTACGCCCAGGGCTACCACCTCGGCCGCCCAACCCCACCAGACCAACTACACCAACACGACACCACCCCGTAGGCCCGCAGGCTCGGGGCTCGATCCGCACTCACAAGGGACCCGCCACGCGTCTCCAGTAGGCAGGCGCGCCTCGCCAGAGCCGCGCGGGCGGCGCTGCAGGGCTGGCAGCGCGCGGCGGCCCCGGGGGAATGCCAGCGCGCTTTTCCCTCCGACAGCATCAACCGCACGCCCATCTCCTTCAACGCCTCCGTCAGACGCGCGATCTCCGCCCGAGCGGCGACCAGCTCCGGATCTGCGCCGCCCGCCCGCCCGCACGCCCGGCCGCGACGCTGCCAACGCGTCCTGCTTGGCCACGGTCCGAAGCTTCATGATCGTCGAGCGATCGACCCCAGCGCGCTCGGCCGCCTCGGCTATCGTCTACTCGCCGCGCAACGGCCCGATCCAGATCTCATACTTCTGCAACGGCGACAGAAACCGCTTCGGTCGACGGTCGCCATTGCTGCCTACTGAACGTTCCGGCTCGGTCATCGAGGACCCCTTCCCAGTCAGGCCGGAAGCCTCGCAGATGTGGGCTAATCAGACCCGAAATCTGTGTCGTTGACTTGGACCCAAACCACGCCCCACGCGGTCATGGAGAGCGCTGTCTGCTCGGGTCACCTCGCGTTTGGCGCGCTTCTGCATGGAGGAGGTCACCGGTGACCGGAGCCAGGCGTGGCCCTTGAGACAAGCATCGGCTATGCCGTGCTGTCGGCTTTGAGTAGCGGGAGCGTGAGCTGGAGTTCGCTTGGCTCGATGTTCAGAAACGCTTCGACGACGTGTGGGTCGAAGTGCCGGCCGGCTTGCGAGGCGATCTCCTGAAGCGCGTGTTCGATTGTCCAGGCGGGCTTGTATGGGCGCTCATGGGTGAGCGCGTCGAAGACGTCTGCGACCGCGGTGATTCGCCCGGCCAGCGGGATCTCTTCTCCTTCGAGGCCTAGAAGGTAGCCCGTCCCGTCCCAGCGCTCGTGGTGGGTGCGGGCGATCTCGGCCGCTGCCCGCAGCACCGGAGACCGCGCCGGCTCGAGGATCCGTGCGCCGATCTCGACGTGGCGCATCATCGCCGCGCGCTCCTCGGCGGTCAGCCTCCCGGGCTTGAGCAGGATCGTGTCCGAGATTCCCACCTTGCCGACGTCGTGTAGCGGCGCGGCCTGCCGGATCAGGTCCACGAATCGTCCGGATAGGCCGAGGGTGCGGGCGATTCTGGCGGCTGTGAACCCGACCCGCCGCGTGTGGTTGTGCGTCTCGTAGTCGTGGTACTCAGCCATCGTTGCGAGCACGGCGAGACTTTCGAGCCGGGCCTGCTCGAGTTCGATCGTGCGGGCGCGGACGGCCTCGTCGAGGTGATCGTTACGACGCTGGAGCTGCTGTTGGAGCTGGCGCATGCGCAGCATGTTGCGCACTCGCAACAGAAGCTCGGTCTGATCGATCGGCTTGGTCAGGAAGTCGAGCGCTCCGAGCGACAGCGCGCGGTGACGGGCATCGGAGGTCGTATCGGCGGTTAGGACGAGCACGGGCAGGACGTCGGGTTCCTCGAGCCGGTCGCGGATTTGGCCGAGCACGTCAAAGCCGGTAACTCGCGGCATGTGCAGATCGAGCACCAGCAGGTCGGGCGCGTGTGTGTCGCAGAGCCGGGGGACGAGTGCCCCGTCGCTTGTGCTGAGCACGTTGTCGAATCCGCCCCTGGCGAGCACGCGTTCGAGCAGCGTCACGTTGTCCGCGTTGTCGTCGACGATCAGCACGCGCATGTGGCTCAGCGCGGTCATCGTGTCGGCGCCGTGGCCGGTTCCAGGATCGCGCGCTCGACGACGCGCATCAGCTCGGCGCCGTGGACGGGCGTTGTCAGGCACGCCTGCACTGCGTGGTCGACCGGTTCACAGCGTAGAGGCGTGGCGCGGACATCGCCGCCGGTGTCGGGTGGCCAGTCGCTCATTTGTCGATAGCGGTCTGGACTCCCAGTGCCCAGCCCTCTAGCAGGTCGAGCAAGTCTTCGTCGAACTGCGTGCCGGCGTGCGCACGCATCTCCGCGAGCATTTCCGGCGTCGTGCGCGCGAGCTGGTAGGAGCGCCCGGAGGTCATCGCGTCGAATGCGTCGGCGATCCCCAGTAGCAGCGCTCCGTCGGGGATGCTGTCGGCGGTCAGCGCGTCGGGATAGCCGCGGCCGTCGGGACGCTCGTGGTGCGAGCGTAGCCATCGCAACTGCTCCTCGTCGAGTACGTCTTGGGTGATGTGAGCGCCGAGCAGCGGGTGCGCCTTGACCTGCTCGTACTCGTGCACGGTGAGCTTGCCGGGCTTTGTGAGGATCGTGTCCGTCACGCCGATCTTGCCGATGTCGTGAAGCAGCGCGGCCTCGCGCAGCCGGGCGCAGCGGTCAGGGTTCCAGCCAAGGCGCACAGCGAGTGCTTCGCTGATGTCCGCGACCCGTTGGGCGTGTTCTGGGGCGCAGGCGTCCTTGGCGTCGACGGCCCGCACGAGCGCGCCCAGCCCGGTGAGCGTGCGGGCACGCTGGAAGCGTTGCTGGCGCTGCGCTTCTGATAGGTCGTGCGCTGCACCGGGGGCGTAGCGGACGGCCTGGTTTCGCCCGTGGTGCTTGGCCCAGTACAAGGCGCTGTCGGCGAGATGGAACAGGTCACCCGTTGTCGCTGCCGCGCCGAGGTCGGTGACCCCGGCCGACAGCGTGACCGGCAGGTCGAGTTCCGCCAGCGCGGCGGCGGCCGCCGTGCGCAGGCGCTCGGCGAGCGCGAGGGCGTCCTGTGCGTCGGTGTCAGGCGCGATGACCGCGAACTCGTCCCCGCCGACCCTAGCCGGGACGTCACCCGCCCGTTTGCACCGCGCGAACGTTCCCGCGACCGTCTCCAGCACGCGGTCGCCGGCCTGGTGGCCGTGAGCGTCGTTGACCGCCTTGAAGCCGTCGAGGTCGAACATGACCAGCGCGAGCGGTCGGCCGTGGCGCACCGCGCGGCGGCGTTCCTCGTGCAGGCGTTCCCGGAACGCGCGGTGATTGAGAAGGCCGGTGAGCCCGTCGGTGTTGGCCTGGCGCTGAAGCGTCGCAAGCGTGTCGGCCTGCGCCAGCGCGACCGAGACCAGCGCGGCGAAGCGCTCAAGCAGCTGCTCGGCGGGCGCCGGTAAGCCGTCAGGCTGCTCGCTCGCGACAGCGATGCAGCCCCATAGCTCGCCGCGCAGGTGCACGGGCACCGCGACGGCGCAGCGACAGCCCAACGCGGCAGTGGCGGCTGCGGTTAGCGTGCCGTTGTGCAGCTTTGCGTCGTCGCCGATGCGCGCGCTGCGCCCGTTCTCGGCGACCACGGACGCCGTTGCGAGCTCCGGCAACGGCTGCTCGTCGGGCAGCGCCAAAGGGGCGTGCGTGCCGACCACCACGCCACGGCCGCGTTCGAAGCGCACGACGACGGACGCCGCGCCGTCAAGCAGGTCAGCGACTCGTGCTGCGACGAGGTCAAACAGCGCGCGGGCGCCGTGCTTGCCGCTGGCGCTGGCGGCGGTCACTTCCCGCAGCGCGCGCTCGACACGAGCCTCCGTTTGCCGCAGGCGCAGTGCCTGGGCGTTGGCAAACGCGACCGACACAAGCGCCGCGAAGCGCTCAAGCAGAGCTTCGGTGCCGGCGGGAAAACCGCCCGCGCGCGAGGTCATCACGCCAACGCACCCCCACAGCGTACCGTCCACGCGCACCGGCACCGCGACGGCGCCCGTGACGCCGTAGGCGACCGCGACCGCGGCGAACTCGCCGTCGACCGCGTTGTAGTCGTCGATCCGCGCCGCACGCCCCGTACTCGCCACGGCGGCGGAAACGGTGCCCGCGTCATCCGCGGCAATGGACCGCGGGAATGGAAAGTCCCCACTATGGCCAAGCACTGTTGCCAACTGAGGGCCGTCAAAGCGCATGATCGCGGCATACGGGGCGTCCAGCAGCTCGCTGACCTCAGCGGCGGCGAGGTCGGCAAGCGCCTGCACGTCGAGCTCACCGCCCGCGCTCGCGATCGCTACCCGGCGCAGGGCGCGTTCCAGGCGGGCTCTGATAAACGACTCCGACACGTCCTTGAACGCCGCCACCCGTCCGGTCGACTGGCCGCTGCTGTCCAGTAATTCGGCGACGGAGGCGGCGACGCGAACGACGCTCGTGTCCTTGCGGGCAAGGACACGCTCAACGGCGTTCGCGGCTTCGGTCAGCGCGAGTTCGTCGCCGGTCTCGCCGGTCGAGAACGGGTACGGGGCGGAGACCCCGACGAGCTCCGAGGCGCCGTAGCCGGTCATCCGTGAAAACGGCTCGTTGACTTCGACTATCCGCCCGGCGCAGTCGAGCACGACCAGCCCGTCCTGCAGCGAGTCGAGGATGAACGCGCGTTCGCGCAGTTGCTCTTGGGCCTGCGTGTTGGCCAGCGCGGCGGAGACAAGCTCGGCGAGGCGCTCGAGCGCCTGCTCGGTGTCTGGCGGGAACCCCTCGGCAGCGGCGGTCCCGGCCGTTATCGCCCCCCACAGCTTGCCGCCGACGAACACCGGCACCCCAATCCCGAGGCTGACCGCATCCCGCTCCCTGACCGACGACGCGATGCGCCCATCAATCGCCGCGAAGTCGTCCTCGCGCACCGGCTTGCCGGTGCGCGCGACGGCGGCAACGATTGATGGCTCGCCCGGCGAAACCCGTTCGGGGACCGATGCGGTCCCGCAGTAACCAAGGGTCGTTATCCACTCGGCGTCAAAGCGAAACACCCCGCTCGCGGCGGCACCCAGCAGGTGCATCACCCGGTCTCCGACCAAGTTGGCGAGCCCCCGCTCGTCCAGCTCGCCTGAGGCGCTAGCAACCGCGACCTCGCGCAGGGTCTCCTCAAGCCGCGCGCGGAACCGAAGCCGCTCCTCGGCCTGGGCCTTGCCAAGCGCAGTGCAAACGAGCTGGGCGAAGCGCTCAAGCCACTGTTCGCTCTCGGGGGCAAACCCGCCGGATCGCGCGGTGGCGGCCGCCAGCGAGCCCCATAACTTCCCGTCTACGAACACCGGGACGCCAATCGTGCACGTCGCCCCGTCGGCCGAGGGCGCCGGCTCGCCGCCGGACGATTGATGGTCGTCGACGCGCGCGAACCTGCCAGTTGCTGCGACCCGCGCAGCGACCCCCGGCCCGCTCATCAGCAAATGCGACGCGACGGGTTCCTTTCCGCAGCAGCCCAAGATCGTAAGCTTGTCGCCCTCGATGCGCTGCAGCGCTGTCCCGGTCGCGTCGAGCAGCCCGGCCAGCTGGGAGCACACCAGCTGCGCGAACTCGGCCTCCGAAAGTCCGCCGGCGGAGCTCGCGGCGGCCACTTCGCGCAGCGCGCGCTCAACTCGGGCCTCATCTTGCAGCTGGCGCCTCGCCTCGGCTGCAGCGAGCGACGAGGAGACCGCCGTCGCGAAGCGGTCAAGCAGCGCTTGAGCGTCCGTCGTGAGCCCGCCCGGCGTGACCGTCGCGGCGCCCACGCACCCCCACAGCCGGCCGTGCATGCGTAACGGCACCGCGACCATGCATGTGATGCCATGGGCGACGGCAAACCGGGCAACCTCGCCGTCGACGGCGTCGAAGTCATCAACGCGCGCTCGCTTGCCGGTACTGGCCACCTGCCCGGCGACGGAAGGTACAAGAGCAGGAAGACGTTCGGGCGTCGCGAATGGTGCGCAGGAACCGATCAGCGTCAGCTGATCGCCGTCAAAGCGCACGACGGAGGCTGCGGCGGCGTCCAGCAAACCGGCCACGCGGGCGGCCACCAGCGCCGCCAGCGCGCTGTCGTCGAACTCGCCGCTCGCGCTGGCGCTGGCGACATCGTGCAGAGCGCCTCGAAGGCGCGCCTCGAGGCGCTCTGGGTCAAGCAGCTCATGCACCGCCCGGTAGCGCTGCGCCGTCGCGCAGGCGCTGGCAGCACGCCAACGCCACGCAAGCGCCAGCGCAAGCGCCACCAGCAGCGCGTCGATGCCGAGCGCAACCACGAGGCTGCGGTCGGCGGCCTGGCCCGCGGCACCG
>JBEKRJ010000283.1:0-6428 GCA_049518835.1 Solirubrobacteraceae bacterium | reverse complement strand
CGTGTGCGGCACCGCACGCGGCAAGAACACGAGCGATCCCGTCCGGCCATCGTAGGTCTCCTCGCCAACGTGGAAGGTGACCTGCCCGTCCAGGAGGTCGTTTCGGTGCACGTGCATCGGAGGCTCGACGCCGGGTGATCCCTCCAGTTCCATCAGCCCGATCTGCGCGTCGGAGGCCTTGAGCTGGAACTGGGCGGTGGACTCAACGATGCCGATCGGGACCGCCCAGCCATACCACCTCGCCGCCGGCGAGGGACAGCCGATGTCGTAGGGCCACTGCGAATCCGGCGGCGGACCGACGGGCCGAGCCGGACGAACGTCTCCGCGCCGAGCTCCACCGTGCCGTCGGGCACGACCACTTCGGCCGATCCGGCGAGCAGGAGGTAGAGCTCTTCCTGTCCGTCGTGACGATGGTCGTGCTCCGGCGCGAGATCCCCGGAGCTCGGCGGCAGGTCAACGACCTGCACTCCGAACGCGGTGATCCCGAGCTCCGCGCGGACGCGCGCGAGAGCCCCGCCGAACGCGCGCTGCATCTCGCCGAGGCGCCTGACCTCGTAGGTCTCCGGTCCACTCATCCGCATCGCAGTCTAAGCTCTCAAAGAGACCTTTGTCAACCGGTCCCGCGAACCCCCTGAACCCGCTCTCATACGTCGTCCTCGCGCTCGTCGGTGACGGCGGCGCCGGCGCGCACGACCTCGTCCAAATGACCCGACAGGGCGGCCCCGTCTACTGGGGAGGCGCCCCCAGCCGCCTCTACTCAGAGCCCAAACGCCTCGCCAAACTCGGCTACCTCACCACCACCACCGAACCCGGCCGCACGCACCCCCGCACCGTCTACCGACTCACCCCGAAAGGCCGACAGGCACTTCAAAGCTGGCTGGCCACCCCCGCCCACTTCCCACGCATCAAGAACGAAGCACACCTCCGACTCCTCGCCGGTGACCTGCTCACCGACGAGCAGATCCTCGACAGCTTCCGCGGAATGCTCCCCGAACTCGACGAGCTCGAAGCCGTCATCGAGGCGATGTACACCCAAGCCGACCGCGTGCCCGCACGAACGCGATACCTCAGGCTCAGTCACGCATACGCACGCAAGCTCGTTCACCTCCACCGAGAGTGGATCGCCGACATCGAGGCCGAACTCACCCGCCCACCCAATCGGCCCCGACCGATCACACCCGGAAATGACGCGGTTCAAGGGTGCTGCCCATCGAACTCGGCGATACTGGCGGGAGTGGCGGGATGGGGTTCTACGAGCATCAGGTCGCTCCCCGCTTCGCTGACCTGGTCATGAGCCGCCGCGAGCTCACGCCAATCCGTGCCCGCGTCGCTGCTTCGCTTGCCGGCGACGTGCTCGAGGTCGGTTTCGGCTCCGGGCGCAACGTCCCCCACTACCCAGCCGCCGTCACCCAAGTCAGAGCCGTCGACCCGGCGATCATCGGACGTAAGCTGGCCGCCAAGCTGGTCGCGGCGAGCGGCGTACCGGTGGAGTACGCCGACCTTGACGGGCAAGCCCTTTCCCTGGAGTCGGCAAGCATCGATCATATGCTCACAACCTGGACGCTATACAGCATCCCCGACTTCGATCGCGCGCTCAGCCAGATCCTCCGGGTGCTCCGTTCCGGCGGCTCGTTTCACTTCGTTGAGCACGGCCGCTCGCCCGACCCCATCGTCGCCGGCTGGCAGGACCGGCTGACCCCGATCCAACGCCGGGTCGCCGGAGGCTGCCACCTCAACCGCCCGATAGACGAGCTGGTGCGCAACTCCGGGCTCGAGCTCATGCACCCGGAGAACTACTACGCGAACGGTCCATTACACCCAGCCGCCCGCGAGGATCCGTGGCTTCCAGCTCGCACGTTCAGATGACCGCTGGCGGGGCCAGCGACACCGAGTGGGGGAACGTCGTGCGAACGTCCCCGCGGGAACGGCTTCGCCTGCTCGAGACTGGCGAACGGGTGGCAAACCTCGGCAGCTGGGAATGGTTGCCCGGTCCAGACAAGCAGCTGTGGTCAGACAACCTATTTCGGATCTTCGGGGTAGAGCCTAGCGAGGTCACGCCGACGCGGGAGTTTGTCTTGGCGCAGACGCATCCTGATGACAGGGAGCGGGTGGCGCGCTACGTCGAGATGACCCGCCATACGACTAATCCGCCGCCGATCGAGTACCGCATCCAACAGCCCGGGCGCGGTACTCGCCACTTGCGCTCGACTATTGAGACTGTCGAGACGGGCGCCCATGGCGCGGAGCGGATCGTTGGGGTCGTTCAGGACGTGACTGAGCAGCGCCTTGCGAGTCGTGAGATCGCAGCCCACCTTGCTGTCTCAGGGGTGCTGGCGGACTGGAAGGCGTTCGATGAAGACGGAATGCGTCTGCTGCGCGGACTTGCCGAAGCGATGGGGTTCGTCGTCGGGATCATATGGGTGCCCGACCGCGATTTGCTGGTGGCTAGGCTGGTTTGGACCGAGTCGGTGCTTCCAGAGATGCCGGGATTTCGAGATGCCACGCTTGGGCTGCGCCTCCCGTCCGGCGTTGGGTTGGTGGGGCGGGTGTGGGAGGCGAAGGCGCCGGTTGGCGTCACCAACGTGCTAGCGGATCGGGGTTATCGGCGACGCGAGCCGGCGGCGGGAGTAGGCCTACATGGGGCGCTGGGCTTTCCGGCGCTTCATGCTGGAGAGGTGCTCGCTGTGTTCGAGTTCTATGACCGCGATGAGTTGATGTTCTCTGCACGGTTGATTCAGACGATGAGGGCTATCGGGTATGAGCTTGGAGAGTTTCTGTCGCGGCGACGTAGTCAGCTGTACTCTAATCCGCTCACGCGGCGCGAGGTGCAGGTGCTGCAGTTGGCTGCGGACGGTTGTTCGGGTCCCGAGATCGCCGAGCGGCTTGGTGTGAGGGTGGGGACGATCGCTACCCATATGAAGCACATCTACGAGAGCCTTGGGGTCAGTGATCGTGCCGCGGCGGTCGCGGTGGGGATTCGATTGGGCGTAATCCGATAGTAGACGTGATGGGCGCGCGTTCGTGCAGACATGCACGGTCGCGCAACAGCGCAAGCTTGGCGCGGCTGGGTCGGTAGGCGAGCCGTGGGCGACGAGCTCGTCATCCGTAATTCCCGCGAGGGGCTGGGGGTGTCCTACGTAGGGTCGCTCGTAGCTGATCGCGAACGTTGCATCCATCTCCTAATTGGGGGATGAGCGGCGATTGGCGACTGGCCGACAATCGCTACATGGCTAAACCAATAGCGTTGCAGAGCGCGGACCTAGTTCGCGCGACAAGCGTCGCCGTGCGTGCCAGAGCACGTGGAAGCGGACCTGCCGTAAGGCGAGGTGCGCGACGCGCGCGCGCCGCGATCCGCTGGATCCGGCTGGCGCTCACCGCGTCGCTCACGGTGGTCTGGGAACACGCGGCTCGCGTGAAAGGCACCTTCCCCGGTGAGTCCGGACCCGCGGAAGGACCGGATGCGTCGGCTGCACGAGGATGGTATGTGCTCGCTGACCGATATTGACTTTGAGCTGATCGCGGACTCGATACCCCAGATCGTGTGGACCGCCGGTGCGGACGGCGCTACGGATTACTTCAATCAACGCGGGACTGAGTACACCGGCCTGCCGCAGGACACCAACAACGGCTGGGGCTGGCTCGCGCTGATCCATCCCGATGATGCTGGCCGGACGGAGCGAGCGTGGCGCGATGCTGTTGAGTGCGAGGCGCCGTACGCGATCGAATATCGGTTGCGCAGCAAGGATGGGGTATATCGCTGGCACGAGTGCCGGGCGATGCCTGTGCGTAGTCGCGGGGGCGAGCTCGTGAAGTGGATCGGGACAGTGACCGATATCGAGGAGCGGCGTCAGCTCGAGGCGAGCTTGCGAGCGGCTGAGCGGCGCACCGCTGAGACACTGTCGCTGCTGGAGACCTTGCAGGCAAGCGCGCCGGTGGGATTTGGCTTCGTCGACCGGGAGTTTCGCCAGGTGCGGTTCAACGAGGCGCTCGCGGCCACCACCGGCCTCACGGTGGAGCAGAATATTGGAAGGACGGTCGCGGAGGTCATCCCGGAGCTGTGGCCCGAGCTTGAGCCGGTCTACCGACGGGTGCTGGAGACAGGGGAGGCGGTGGTCAACCGTGAAACTTCAGGAGCGGTTGGCGGTGATCCTGGTCGCGAGCACACGTGGCTGACGAGCTTCTATCCGGTTCGGGTGGAGGGGGAGGTGATCGGCATCGGGATCGTTGTCGTTGACATCACCGAGCGCAAGGCGAGTGAGCTCAAGCTCACGCACATGTCGGAACACGACCCGCTCACTGGCATCTTGAACCGCCGCAAGCTGATCAGCGAACTGGAGCGGATCCTTCGGTACGCCGCCCGGTACGACCACACAGGGGCTGTGCTGATTCTGGATGTTGACAACTTCACGTGGACCAACGATTCCTTCGGCCACGCCGTCGGGGACCATGTCCTGACCTCGCTGGCGGAGGTGCTACGCGGCAGATCGCGCGACACAGACCTCGTGGCGAGGATCGGCGGCGACGAGTTCGCCGTCGTGCTCCCTGAGGCGGATGAGGAGGAGGCGGTGAAGCTAGGGTTGGAGGTGCGCGCGCTACTGTGCGGGCGTCCGCTCGGGCCACCGGTGCGCGTCAGCATCGGCATCGCCCTGTTCAACGGGCACGACACGCGCACGGCGGATGACGTGCTCGTTGCCGCGGACATCGCGATGTATCAGGCCAAGGACGCAGGAGGCGATCAGGCCGCGATCTACAAGGGCCCGTTTGGCGATGTCACACGTCGCGTGCGGGCCATTCAAGAGGCCCTAGCCCGCCGCCGATTTGTCCTCCACGCGCAGCCGATCGTGGACCTTCGCAGCAATCACATTGCCTTTCGCGAGCTATTGATCCGGATGCGGTCGGACTCCGGAGAAGATATTGCGCCTGGGGAGTTTCTTCCGGTCGCCGAGCGATTCTCGCTGATCGCAGAAATCGATCGTTGGGTAATCAACGAGGCGATCCAGGTAGCCCGCGATCAGCCGGTCACGGTCAACCTCTCGGCTCGCTCGATCGGTGATCCGCGGATCCTCACAGCGGTACGCGCGTCGATCGCAGCAGGACTCGATCCACCCAACCTCACGTTCGAGATCACCGAAACAGCCGCAATGACGGACTTCGGGGGAGCGCTCGGATTCGTCTCGGCGCTGGGCGAGCTCGGATGTCACCTTGCGCTTGATGACTTCGGCACCGGATTCGGCTCTTTTACGTACCTCAAGCATCTCCCTGCGCGTTACCTGAAGATCGACATGGAGTTCGTCCGCGACATCAACACGGACCCGAGCGACAAGGAGATCGTCCGCTCGATCGTTGGGATCGCGCACACACTCGGCAAAGAAGCGATCGCCGAGGGAGTGGAGAGCCCCGATGTGCTGCAGACGCTGCGCGAACTCGGTGTCGACTACGCCCAAGGCTTCTACATCGGCAGGCCAGAACCGCTCGCTGCACCCGACCCAAGCCGGATACCCCGTGTGCCTCGGCGCTCAGCGTCACTCGGCTCGTCAACATCGGTCGCCAACCCCACCGCGAAAGGAACTCAGATCAGACATGGTCAGCGAGCGAGCAGGAGCTGACGACGCTCCGAGGCGAGCAACTGCAGAAGACCCGAGGACGACGAGCGCGCAACGAGTCGGCCCGTGAGGAACAACGGAACGAAATCCGGCGCTAACGCCTGGTGGCGGTACCCACGATGTCGAACCGAGCGTTGTCAGCGCCGGCTTGTGCTCGCGGCCCCGGCTGGGGTCCGGGGTCGTCTGAGTAAAGACGGTAATCCGCGGATGGGACGCGATGTACGTCGCCTTGGCGGAGGCGGTTGACACGGTGCTGCTCACAACCGAACTCCGGCTCGCCGCCGCACCGGGTCCCACTTGCCAGATCGAGGTGCTCGGGTAGCACGAGCTCGCAATCTCACTGACATCGGGGCGCTCGACATGCGTGTGCAGCGCCTGAAAAGTGCCTGATTTCCGGGCAACTTTACATAATAAATGTTGTCGAGCGCAGATTGTGAAAACTGCTGGAGTCTTCCGGGCGCCCCTCGACGCCGCCCGGCCGACCTCGATGGCGTCAGTCTAGTCGGAAGTTTTTGCCTCTTGCGGGCGAAATCGCCTGTGTCTGCAGGGATTTGGGCTTCTATGACCCGGGAAAATGTAGACACTAAAAGTCTTGACACTCACGTCCATATGTGAGAGAATTGCCCCATGCCAAAGCGAGGCGGCAGCGTTCACGTAGCGACGACGCGTCGTCACTACAAGGGCACGGAGTACAAGACCACGTTGCTGCGCCGCTCCTACCGCGAGGGGGGCAAGGTCAAGAACGAGACGCTCGGGAACCTGTCGCATCTGCCCGAGCACGTGATCGACGCCCTGCGGGCGCTGCTCGCCGGCCGGCGACTGGTC
>JBEKRJ010000282.1:0-6451 GCA_049518835.1 Solirubrobacteraceae bacterium | reverse complement strand
CTCTAGGTACAGCTCGCGCTTGCTGCCGAAGTAGTGGTGCAGCAGGCCGCGCGCGACGCCTGCGTCGCGCGCGATCTCCGACATCGAGACGGCCGTGAACGTGCGCTGAGAAAACAGCTCGCGCGCGCAGGCGAGGATCTGCGACCGCCGTTGATCGTGCTCGAGCCGCTGCCAGCGGGCGGGCCGCGGCGCGCTCATTACGAGGTCATGCCGCCGAGTTGCCCGCCGGTGATCGACAGCACTTGACCGTGGACGTAGTTAGACCACGGCGAGCAGAGAAAGAATACGCCGCCGGCCGCCTCGGCCGGGGTGCCGGGACGCCCGAGCGGGATCAGCGCCGGGATCAGCTGACGCATCTGGTCGGGGATCCCGAGCTGGACCTTCTCGCCCGCGATCTCGGCGACATTGTCGGCGGTCTTGGCAGCCGTCAGCCGCGTGTCGATCCACCCGTAGGCGACGGCGTTGACGTTGATCTTGAATTGCCCCCACTCCTTGGCGAGCGTCTTCGTCAGGCCGACGACGGCGGCCTTGCCCGACGAGTAGTTCGCCTGACCGGCGTTGCCGGTCGTGCCCGAGATCGATGACGTGTTGACGATCTTGCGGAACACCTCGCGGCCTTCGGCGGCCTCGCGCTTGGCGGCTTCGCGCATGTGGGGCGCGACCGCGCGGCACATCCGAAACGGAACGACTGTGTGGATCTCGAGCATCCGCGCGAACCATTCGTCGCTCATCTTGTGAATCGGCGCGTCGAGCGTGTAGCCGGCGTTGTTGACGAGGATGTCAACCTGGCCCCAACACTCGATCGCCGCGCTGACCAGGCGGTCGCAGGCCCCCGGCAGGGTCAGATCGTCCGCGACCGCAAGCGTCTCGCCATCGATCTCCGCAGCCGCCTGCTCGGCGAGGTCACGATCGAGGTCGTTGACGAGCACCTTCGCGCCGTGCTCGGCAAGCAGCTCGGCCACCGCGCGTCCGATCCCGCGCGCCGACCCCGTGATGATTGCGACCTTGCCATCCAGCACTGCTGCCATGAGCTGCCTTTCGTTCGGTGATCGTGTTGGCATTCTGCCAACAGGCAGCGGCACGGCGGTGGGTGCGCGGGGGGGTGGGTGCGGGTAGGCTGACCCGCAAATGAACGCACGCGAATGGTTGTCGGCGTACGCCGACAAGCTCGGCACGGTCCCGCCGACGACCGAGGAGTTCAAGACGCTGCTCGACCTCGCGGGCGAGGCGGCGCACTCATCCGAGCGCGTCGCGGCGCCGGTCGCCTGCTGGCTTGCCGCCAAGGCCGGGGTGGCGCCCGAGGCGGCGCTCGAGCTCGCCAAGCAGGTGGAGGGCTAATTCGACGCGTGCAGGACAGCCGCGCGGTGGGTGATCTGCGCACCGACGGTGCGGCCGCATTGGAGTGGGCCGCGCGCTACCTGGAGCGCGTCGGCGAGCTGCCGGTGCTCGCGCAGGTCAAGCCCGGCGAGATCCGCGCCCGGCTGCCGGCGGCCGCGCCCGACGAGGGCGAGCCGTTCGCGGCGGTGCTGCGCGACCTCGACGAGCTGCTGCTGCCGGGCGTCACGCACTGGCAGCACCCGCGCTACTTCGCGTACTTCGCGACGAGCGCGTCGGAGCCCGCGATCCTCGCCGAGCTGCTTGCGGCGACGCTCAACACGGTCGCGATCCTGTGGCGTACCTCGCCGGCCTCGACCGAGCTCGAGCGCGTGGTGCTCGACTGGACCGCACAGCTGCTGGGGCTGCCGGCGGGCTGGCACGGCCACATCGAGGACACCGCGTCGACCTCGACGCTGGCGGCGATCATCGCCGCGCGCGAAGCGACCGGCCGCGACCTGATCGTGTGCTCCGACCAGGCTCACTCGTCGGTCGCCAAGGCGGCGCGGATGCTGGGCATGCGGCTGCACGCGGCGCCGTGCGACCCGGACTTTCGGATCCGGGCGCAAGCACTGGCCGGCGTCGCCGACGAGGCCGCGGTGGTCGTCGCCACCGTCGGCAGCACCGCGACGACGTCGGTCGACCCGGTCGGCGAGATCGCGGACGTGTGCGCCCGCGCGGGCGCGTGGCTGCATGTCGACGCTGCCTACGCCGGCGCCGCGATGGTGTGCCCCGAGCACCGGTGGGCGTTTGCGGGCGTCGAGCGGGCAGACTCGCTGGTCGTCAACGCGCACAAGTGGATGCTGACGCCGATGGACTGCTCGCTGTTGTGGACCGCTCGCCCCGACGACTTCCGGCGGGCGTTCAGCCTGATCCCCGAGTATCTGCGCACGCCCGACGCCGAGGACGCGCTCAGCCTCAGCGAGTACGGTCCGGCGCTGGGGCGGCGGTTTCGCGCCCTGAAGCTGTGGGCCGTGCTGCGCTGCCACGGGCGGCGGGGGCTGCAGGAGCACATCCGCAGCGGGGTTGCGCTCGCCGCGCAGTTCGAGCGCTGGGTCGCCGAGGAGCCCGGCTGGGAGCTGTGCGCGCCGCGCCACTTCTCGGTCGTGTGCTTTCGCCTGGAGGCAGGCGACGAGCGCAACCGCGCGCTGCTGGAGGCGGTCAACGCCAGCGGCGAGATCTTCATCTCGCACGCGATCCTCGACGGGCGCTACGTGCTGCGGCTCGCGGTCGGGCAGATGCGCACGACCGCGGACGACGTGCGCCGCGCGTGGGCTGTGCTGCGGCGGGAGGCCGGCGCGACGGCGTAGACACCGCAGCGCGCCGGCGCCGGGCTTGGCCGCTGGGCCAGCACTGACGCCATCAGGACAGTGCCCAATCCCAAGCTCGAACGCTCAAACCGCCTGGACTTACGCGATTCTTACGGGACCGCCGTCATGCTGGGTAATCAGACATGCGCGTGTTGATCGCAGAGGACGAGCGACGCCTGGCCGATGCGATCGCGCGGGGCCTGCGCCGCGAGGGGATGGCTGTCGACCTCGCGCCGGACGGGACCGACGCGCTCGTCAAGGCGCGGGTGATCCGCTACGACGTGCTGATCCTCGATCGCGACCTGCCCGGGATCCACGGTGACGACGTCTGTCGCGCCGTTCGCGGCGAGCGACCCGAGACCGGGATCCTGATGCTGACCGCTGCTGGCGCGCTCGAGGACCTGGTCGAGGGCCTGTCGCTCGGCGCCGACGACTACCTCGCCAAGCCGTTCCGGTTCGCCGAGCTGGTAGCGCGGATCCGGGCGCTCGGGCGGCGCTCGGCCCCGAGCCGCCCGCCGGTGCTGCGCCACGGCGACATCGAGCTTGACCCGGCTCGGCGCGTGGCGACGCGTGCGGGCGCGACGGTCGAGCTCGCGCGCAAGGAGTTCGCGGTCCTCGAGGCGCTGATGTCGGCCGATGGGGCGACCGTGTCAGCCGAGGAGCTGCTCGAGCGCGTCTGGGACGAGAACACGGACCCGTTCACCAACGTCGTGCGGATGACGATCATGACGCTGCGTCGCAAGCTGGGCGACCCGCCGGTCGTCGAGACCGTGATCGGCGTGGGCTACCGTATGGCGTGATGAGACGGCGCCGCCGAGGGCGTGAGTTGTTGGCGCGCATCGGCGGGCCCGCGCCGACGATCCGGCTGCGCCTGACCTTGCTGTACGGCGTCGTGTTCCTGGTCACCGGGGCAGTGCTGCTGACGATCGGCTACTTCCTCGTGCGCAGCAACCTGTCCGAGCACAACGACGTGCAAAACGAGCTGCGCAGGCTCGGGCTGGCGCCACGCCAGCCGCTGTTCGGCGGTCCGCCAGGTCCGTTCGGCCGCAATTCCGCGGTCGCGCGGGAGGGCGCGAGCATCGCCGAGGCGGTGCGCGCGCAGCTACGCAGCGAGGCGCTGCACCGGCTGGTGCTGGAGTACCTGGTGGCGCTCGGGGCGATGACGATGGTCTCGGTTGGAGCGGGGTGGCTGCTCGCCGGCCGCGCGTTGCGTCCCCTGCGCGACATCACCGCGACCGCCCGGCGGGTATCGGGCGAGAACCTCGGCGAGCGGATCGGCCTGGTCGGTCCGGCCGACGAGCTCAAAGAGCTGGCCGACACGTTCGACGGGATGCTCGGGCGGCTCGACGCGGCGTTTGCAAGCCAGCGCCACTTCGTCGCGAACGCGTCGCACGAGCTACGCACGCCGCTGGCGATCATGCGGACCGAGGTCGACGTCGCGCTCGCCGATCCCGAGCCCGAGGTCCGGGACCTGCGCGCGATGGGAGAGGCCGTGCGTGAGACGATCGACCGTTGCGAGCGGCTGATCGAGGCGCTGCTGATGCTCGCCCGCAGCCAGGCGACGCGCGGGCGCGAGGAGTCCGTAGACCTCGCGTCGCTGGCCGGCGACTGCATCACCGACCTGCACCGCAGGGCGCAGCATGCGGGGGTGACGATTCGCGACGACCTCGCGCCGGCGTGGGTTCGAGGCGAGCCGGCGTTGCTGGAGCGGATGATCGCCAACCTGGTCGACAACGGGATCCGCCACAACGTTCCCGGCGGCGCGCTGACGGTCAGGACGCGCAGCGCCGGCGAACGCGTCTTCCTCACGGTCGCCAACGGCGGGGCGCGGATCGATCCCGAGGACGCGCGCGAGCTGACGGCGCCGTTTCGTCGCCTGGACCGCCACGGCGAGGGATTTGGGCTGGGACTGTCGATCGTCCGCTCGGTCGTCGAGGCGCACGGCGGCGCGACCCGGATCACGGCGCCTGGGGCGGGCGGGCTCGAGGTACGGATCGAGTTGCCGGTGACGCGCAGGCTCGCGAAGACTGTTGGCGTTCTGCAAAGCTCGCCCGCGCTTACGTGAAGCTGACGTCGGGGGCGCTAGAAAGGATTGCAGCGTGTTGTTTGCGACTGCGCCCACCCGTGCCCGGGTCCGTGACGCCGGGGCGGGAAGCTGATGAAGCGCCCGCGTGAGAAGGCCAGGCGGCCATGGCACCTGTACGTGCTCGGGCTGGCGGCGATTGCGGTGGCCGCGCTCGCGGTCGCTGAGATCGGCCCGCCGAGCAGCTCCGCACGCACCTCGCGCGAGATCATCACCGCTGCGCAGGGGGTCGTGCAGTCGACCGTCACCGGCACCGGCAACCTCGAGGCCGGCTCGGACGTCAACGTCAACTTCAACGCAAGCGGGACGCTGCAGCAGGTGTACGTCTCGGTCGGCCAGAAGGTCAGCCAGGGCCAGCTGCTGGCGACGCTCGACCCGACCGCGGCCGACCTGCAGCTCAGCCAGGCGGAGGAGAGCCTGACCGCCGCGCAGGACCAGCTGACCGCGATCGAGGACGGCACCGCGACGACTTCGTCCCAGGGGTCTGGTGGCTCGTCGCAGTCGGGATCCGGCTCCAGCGTGAGCCTGACGGGTGGCTCGAGCAGCCCGCAGTACGTCTCGGAGACGACCGAGGTGCCTGACTTCACGCGGCCCGGCTCGGGCTCGGGCTCGGGCCCGACGACGGCGCCGGTGACCACGACCACCACCACGAGCACCCCCACCAGCGCGGCGCCGGGGTCGACCACGCCCAGCGGGCGGGGGAGCGGGGGGTCCGGTTCGTCCGGTGGCTCTAAGTCCGGCTCAGGGTCCTCCGGGTCTGGGTCTGGCTCTAAGTCGGGGTCGGGGTCTAAGTCTGGATCTGGATCTGGATCTGGATCTGGATCTGGATCTGGATCTGGATCTGGATCTGGATCTGGCTCCAAGTCGGGGTCCGGGTCGTCTGGAAGCGGCTCGGGCTCGGGCTCGTCAAGTCGCAGCTCAGGCTCGGGCTCGTCCAGCAGCGGCTCCGCCGGCACCGGCTCCCGTTCGAGCTCTGGCGGGTCAGGCGAGAACGGTTCGGGCTCGTCGGCGAGCGGCACCGAATCGCGCAGCGTCACGACGACGACGACGACCAGCACGACACCCTCGCCGGCGAGCATCGCGTCTGCGCAGGCGTCGATCTACAGCGCCGAGGCGAACGTGCACACGGCCGAAATCGCGGTCGCGAACACGAAGTTGTACGCGCCCACGAGCGGAACGGTCGTGTCGCTGTCGAGCGCCTCACCCGGCGATACGGTGTCCGGAGGCTCGACCACCAACGCCTCCAACAGCTCCTCGTCGGGCTCGGGCTCGAGCTCGGCTGGCGGCACCGGAGCGACCGGCGGCAGCTCGAGCGCGGGCAGTCTCGGTAGCTCGAGCTCGTCGAGCTCGAGCTCGGCCTTTGCCGAGATCGTCAACGCGAGCTCGATGACGATGACGGTCGCGTTCAGCGAGTCCGACATCAGCAAGGTGGCGGTTGGTCAGCCGGCGACGATCACGATGGACGCGCTGACCGGCGTGGAGCTGGCCGCGCACGTGAGCTCGATTTCGACCGTCGGGACGACGAGCAGCGGCGTCGTCAGCTACGACGCGACGCTGACCCCTGACCAGACCGACGCGCGGATCAGGCCCGGGATGAGCGCCTCGGCATCGGTGATCGTCGGGCAGGCGCAGGGCGTGACGGTCCCCAATCAGGCTGTGACCGGCACCAGCTCGCTCGGCACCG